>JAPLIE010000047.1 GCA_026389265.1 Cyanobacteriota bacterium
GGCCGGGTTCTGGGGGTCATAATCCTCGACGGTGATGCGGACGATGCCGCGCTCGCGGGCGATCGCGAGGAGCCGGGAAACTTTCGCCTGGGAGACCCGGACCATCTTGGCGACCTCGGTCTGGCTCACGCCGTCGAGGTAATAGAGGCGGGCGGCAACCCGGAGCTGTTCGTCCGGGTAGGTGGGTTGCATCGGGAGCAATTGGTTGGATGCCAGCGGACACCAGTCACACGGAGGATTATTTGGAGCTGGCAGCGGCCCGGGCGGCGCGCTTCTGCGCATAATACGACGCGATCTCCCGGAGCACCGCATCGGGGTAGTCGGTGGCGATCGCCTCGACCCGGTCGCGCCAGAGCTGGCTCACATCCAGCACATTGGCCTTGTCGACCGAGCAGAGCCTGCCGCCGCGCTGGAGGGCCAGATCGAAGCCCACCCGGGCGATGCGATCGATCTCGAAGTCGCTGTAGGCCATCGTGTTGAACGCCCGCACGTGGCCATCGGCCTCCACCCGGCCCTTGGGGGTTCCGAAGTACACGCCGCCGGTGAGCTCGCGCACCACCAGTAGATCCACCCCCTCAATCACCTCGGGTTTGAGGCTGCTGGCGCCGGCAAGGGCAGGGATGATCTTCACCGGCCGCAGATTGGCAAACAGACCCAAGCCAGCCCTCAGGCCCAGCAGCCCCGATTCGGGCCGTTTCTCGCGGGGCAGGCTGTCGTATTGCGGGCTGCCGATGGCGGCGAGCAGCACCGCATCGGCCTCCCTGCAGGCCTCCAGGGTGCTTGGGGGAAGAGGTTCGCCGGTGGCATCAATGGCGGCGCCCCCGATCGGCTGCTCGTTGTAGAGGAGTTCGAAACCATGGCGGCGGCTTACCGCATCCAGCAGCTCTCTGGCCACTGCCGTGATCTCCGGACCGATGCCGTCGCCGGCGAGCAGGGTGATCCGGTGGCTGGTCATGTCAGGCGGCGCTCCGGCGGCGTATTAGGTGGAGAGCGCGAGGCTAGGGCGCAGCCGGTGGTCCACTGGTCTGGCCAGCGAAGGGAACTGTGATCGCCGGAAGGAGTGGCGCCGCCTGAATTCAGTCCTGAGCGGCCTGCAGCTTGCGCAGGGTGCGCGCCATCTCCGGCAGCTTGTTGAAGGCCGCGGCGCAGCGCAGCCACAACCGGTTGGGGATAGCGGGGTAGCCGCTCACCACCTCGCCCGCGGCCACTTCGCCGTGGATGCCTGATTTAGAGGAGGCGATCGCCCGGTCGCCGATCAAGGCCCGGTTGGCCACACCCACCTGGCCGGCCAGGATCACGCCGTTGCCGAGGCGAGCACCGCCGGCGATGCCCACCTGGGCGGCCAGGGCACAGCCGCGCCCGGTGGTCACACCGTGGCCGATGTGCACCAGATTGTCGATCTTGGTGCCGGCGCCGATGCGCGTTTCCCCCACCGAAGGGCGATCGATCGTGGAGCCGCAACCCACCTCGACGCCGTCCTCCAACACCACCTGGCCGGTTTGGGGCATCTTGCGCCAACCATTGGCGGTGGGCACGAAACCGAAGCCCTCCGATCCGATCACCGCACCGGAATGCACCACACAGCCCCGGCCCAACCGGCTGCCCGGTTGCAGCACAGCCTGGGCATGCACCTCACAATCCTCGGCGAGTTGCACGTCGTGATAGAGCACGACCCCCGGATGGAGGATGCAGCCGTCGCCGATCACGGCGGCGGCACCCACCACGGCGTGAGCACCCACATGAACGCCGGCTCCGATCCGGGCGGAGAGATCGATCACCGCGGTGGGGTGGATGCCGGGTTGCGGAAGGACGCGGGGATGGAGGGTGTCGAGGGCTTCGGCGAAGGCGAGTCGGGGATCCTTCAGGGCCACCCAGGCCAGGCCCCGCTCCGTGGCCTGTTGCTGCAAAGGTTCGTCGCAGGGGAGGAGCACAGCGGAACCCCCCGTTTCGGCCAGGGCGGCGGTGAGGCCGCTGCCGCTCTCCAGGAAGCAGAGCTGGCCCTCGCCGGCCAGGTCGATCGCCTGGGCGCCGTGGATCTCCGGATCGGAGGCCAGGTGGCGGGGGGATGCCGCGTCCACCGCGCTGAGGTGGCTGAGCAGGCTGCTGAAGCGCATGCGCCGGTGGCCAGTGGGCGGATCGTAGGGCCCATGGGGTTCGGCCTGGTCTGACCAGCCCGACGGGGGGCAAGCGTTGTCAGGGGGAGGCCGGGTCGCCGTCGTTAGGGGAGGTCGGGTCGGCTGCCGCCGGGGTGAGCACAAAGTGGTCGCGGTGGATCACGGTGTCGCCTGCCTCCCCAAGCTTGCGATGGATCCCGGCTCGGTCGAGGCCCAGGATCCCCTCGAGCTCCTCACTGCCGAGGGTCACCAGGCCGCGTCCGATCTCGCGGCCATCACCGCCCAGCACCCGCACGGGCTGATGGCGCCCGAACCGGCCCTCCACGGCCCGGATGCCCACCGCCAACAGGGAGGCGCCGCGGTGGATCAGGGCCTGGGCGGCGCCGTCATCCACCTGGAGGCTTCCCTGGGGCAGCACCGCATGGGCCAGCCACCCCTTGCGATTCCCGAGCGGGGAGGGGCTGGGATGGAACAGGGTGCCGATCCGCTCGCCCGCCAGCAGGGCCTCCAGCACCGCCGGATCCCGGCCATCGGCCAGGCGCACCCGCACGCCGCTGGTGGTGGCAATCCGGGCTGCGGTGATCTTGGTGCCCATCCCACCGGTCCCCCAGCGGCCGCCGCCGCCGGCGCCGCGTCCAACGAGCTCCAGCTCGGCCAGGTCACGCACCTCATCGATCGGGCGGGCCTCGGGGTCGTGGCGCGGATCGCCGGAATAGAGCCGGTCGATATCGGTGAGCAGCACCAGCTCCTGGGCGCCGATTGCCACGGCCACCAGGGCGGAGAGGGTGTCGTTGTCACCGAAGCGAAGCTCGTCGGTGGCGAGGGTGTCGTTCTCGTTCACGATCGGCACCACACCCCAGGCCAGGAGCTGTTCGAGGGTGCGGCAAGCGTTCTGGTAGCGGCGGCGGGAGGCCAGGTCGCCCCGGGTGAGCAGCACCTGGGCCACGGCCAGACCGCGGATGGCGAAGGCGTCTTGGTAGAGGGCCATCAGGCGCCCCTGGCCCACGGCGGCGGAGGCCTGCAGGGCCACCACCTCGGTGGGTCGCCGCTCCATGCCCAGCGCCGTGCAGCCGAGACCCACGGCACCGCTGGTCACGAGGGCGACGGAGTCTCCGCACTGGCGAGCCCGGGCCAGGCTGGAGGCCAGGTCGGTGATCACCGCGGTGGTGGAGCGCCCGGGTTGGCCGCGCAGCAGGCTCGTGCCCACCTTGATCACCCGCCGCAGGCCGCTGCCGGCCGGGGAGAGGCTTTCTGAGGCGCTGCCTACGGTCATCCTTCGACCAGGGCTCCCAGCCAGCGGGACATGCGGATCTCCAGGTTCTGCACCTGGTCATGGGGGCAGGGATCCCCATCCGGTCCGATCGGCCGGACCAGCACCGTGAACAGCCCGAGGCGGTTGCCGGCGAGTACATCGGTGAACAGGCGGTCGCCCACCAGGGCGATCTGATCGGGTTTCAGGCCCAGTTCCGCCACCACGCGCCGCAGGGCGGCGCGGCGCGGCTTGCCCGCCGAGGTGGTGAAGGGCAGGCCGAGCTGGGCTGCCACCGTGCCGATCCGGCGGCGGGAGGGATTGTTGCTCAGCAGGTGAAGCGGCATGAGCGACTGGGCATGGCGCAGCCACTGTTCGACGCTCGGCGGCAGCGTGGCGCTGCGGCGGGGCAGCAGGGTGCGATCCACATCCAGCACCAGGGCCCGGATCGGTCCTTCCGGCCTCTCCAGCAGGGTCTGGAGGGGCAGGTGAGCCAGGGTGGTGCCGGCAGTCCAGTCAGGGCTGAGCAGGGCGGCCAGCATCAGTCTTCCGGCTCCCGCTCCTCGATCTCCGCCTCGATCCGGGGCTGGATGCGCTCGAATTCCTCCCCTTCCACCAACCTGGCTTCAGAACCATTGATGCGGGCGACCACAAAGAAGGGATCGAGGGGTATGTAGAGGCCGTACTCCACCTCATCGACCAAAAAACTCACCAGGAGTTCATAGGTTTCACTTTCATCATCGGCCTCGTCGTCGTCGTCGAGTTCATCCGGGTCCGGCTCGTCAAGCTCGCCGTTCACGGTGAGGGTCACGGCGGAACGGATCAGGGTGAGGTCGTGCTCCTGGAGCACCACATCAGCTACCGAGAGGATCGGCTCGGTGGCATCGAGGGTTTCGATCAATTCGGGATCCTCATCGCCGTGGAGCCGGAACAGGCACACCGGGGTGTCCACTGGCGTGAAAAGGCCGTAATCGTGGCCATCGAGCGGGATCAGCTGCTCGAGGTAGCACAGCAGCTGGCGACCGGTGCCGTCGTGGACGAGCAGGGTGGGCACGTCTCCTGAACCCGTCATCGAAGGGGACTCGGGTGGCATGGCGGGTGGGGGAAGGCGTTGGGATCAGGATGGTCGGGTTTCGGGCTCGGGTCCATCCCTCAGCCATTGTTCCAGCAGGAGGGCAGCGGCTGCGCTATCGAGCCGCCCGCTGCGGTCGCCGTGCAGGCCATGGGCCTCGGCGGCCATCCAGCTGCTGGCATGTTCATCCACCCAGGCCAGCGGCAACGCGTGGCCGGCATCCTTCAGGGCCCCCTGCAGCTTGGTGCCGTAACGGCGGCAATGCAGGGCCTGCCGCGTCGGCTGCTGGTCGGCGTCCAGCGGCAGGCCCACCACCAGCACTTCCACCCTTCGCTCCAGCACCAGCGGCAGGAGCCTGGCGAGATCGGAGGGCAGATCGCCGCGGGCCAGGGCCTGCAGGGGGGTCACGGTGATGCCGAGAGGATCGCAGCCGGCCAGGCCGATCCTTCGCCGGCCCACATCGAGGGCCAGGGCCGATCGCGGCCTGGGCCGGGGCACTCAGGGTCTGACCAAGGGGGTGGGCACGCTGCGGCGGCGGGGTTGAAGGCGGGGTTGGAGTTGCTCGAACACCGCACTGATGCGCTGGGCCGCCCCCCGCACGGCCGGTGTGTCCTGACGGCGCCAGAGGCTGCGGGCCATCAAGACCACGTCGCCGTGTTCCTCCGCGCCCAGCTGCGCCAGCCACTGCTGGCGGGCCCCATCGTCGGTGTCGCTGAGCAGCCAGAGCTGGTCGCCCTTCGGGGCGAGACGGCGGAGCAGCACTTCGGTGGCTGAACCCAGCAGGTGGTTCCAGCCGGGATGCACGCTCAGCTCCACTTGGTGACCACCGCCTGGGTGATCGGCGATCCAACGGGCCCCCGCAACGGCTTCGTTGCGGTCGGGATCGATCAGCAGCCAGCCATGGCCGCCGCTGCGCTCCAGCAGGTCCTCGATGCGGCGGTCGAGCACCTGGCGCAGCGGAGCCGGGCAGGTGGCTTGCTCCAGATGCCAGAGAAGGGGAGCGTTGCGCCGATGCAGCGGGCGCAGTTGCAGCGGGGCAGGCAGGGGGGCCAAGGCCTCTGCGTCGACGATCGACCAGCGCCAGAGCCGCTCGGTGCGCTGGGGCTGGAAGCCGTTTTCCCGCAGCAGGGCCAGGCGGTTGTGATCGAGGCTGGAGGCGGAGGCGATCCAGCTCACGGCTCCTGGGGCCAACTGGATCGCTTCACGCAGCAGGGATGATGCGGTGTGGCCCCGGGCCGGACTGGAGGGGAGATCGGCGGCGGCCAGGGCTAGGCGGAGATGCTGCACTTCCCAGCAGCTGCCGCGGCGGTTGAGGGGCCTGGCCACGATCAGACCCAGGATGGTGGGCTTGCTGCCGGGCCCCTTTTCACGGGCGACGAGCACCAAAGAGCCCATCGACTGACGGCGGCCCAGGGCCGAGGCCAGACCCCGGGGTACTGAAAGCAGCAGGTTGCGCTGCAGCAGGGGGTGCAGCGGCAGGAAGGCCGGATCATCCAGATGGGGAAGATGCCATCCCTGGAGCCGCTCCACGATGCAAGAAGCCTCGGAGGATCGCGGGTCGAGCCTCACGGCTGGGGAGTCGGTCCTGACGGGAGGTAACACGGCAGGTTCCGGACGTGGTTCGGAGCTAAGGAATCCGTTGTCACTTTAGGGGGCTGGCCCCGGGCTACGCCGGCCGCACCAGCACGAGGGGGGTGCGTTCATTGGCGTTGCCGGCCGGGTTGGGCCGCAGGGCGCGATGGAGCAGGGCCTCATCGCAGCCGCTGTTGGAGGCCAAGACCTTCACCCGGCCCAGGTCGTTCACATCCACCACGGCAACGCCCACCCCGAGGCTGCGGGCCATCGCCTCGCAGAAGGCCTTGGGATCATGGGGCCCCAGCACGATCGTCTGGTCATAGGGCGGGGTGGTGCCGGTCACGTCGTCGATCAGACGGGCCTGATCGCCGGCGAGTCGGTAGAACCAGCCCTTGCTACCCACGGCCTTGAGGGCGGTACCCACTATCCAGGCGCAGAGCACGCGGGCGGGGCCCACCACATCGATCAGCGACTGGAGACCGCAGGCGGTGGCCAGGCTGCTGGTGGGGTGGAACACGCGGCAGAGCTGGCGGGCCAGGAGGGAGGGCTCGACGTTGGCGGGATGGTTGTAGCGGCCCTGGATCACCGCCAGGGGGGTCTCTCCGATCGTGAGCACATCACCGGGCTGGATCAGGGAGCCGGCGTAGCGCTCCAGCACCTCCTGGGGGTTATCCAGAACCCCCAGCAGATGGGTGCGCAGGGGAAGCACCCGGCAGCCCTCGCCGGCGCGCCAGGTCGCCTGCTCCGGCAGGATCGGCTGCGGGCGCTGCAGCGCCACCAAGACGCCGTCGCGGCGCTCGAGGCGGCCGAATGGGCCGTAGTTGATCCAGCGGATGTCGAGCCAGAGGGTGTCGAGCAACTCGGCCACGTTCACGCCGGGGGGGGCGGTGAAGCGCAAATCGATGCGGGCGGCGGTGCGCTTATGGCCCTTCACGATGTAAGCGAACCAGTAGCCATCGGCTCTCGCCTCCTCATCGGGATGCAGCGGCGTGATCGACACGCTGCGCTTCACCTCAGCCAGGCTTCCCTTGCCGAGCATGACCGGCTCCACCGCGATCTCCGGCACGAATACCTCCATGCGGCCATGCGGGTTTTCGATCGTGATCTCGCCGCTCACCTCCACGGATTCGCCACTGCGGCGCACATCGAAGTTGCCGGGCCGCAGGCGCAGGGGTGAGGCGGGCCGCAGCCGATGGCGCAGCTCCAGCCAAAGCAGGCTGAGGCCGAAAAGGAGGAGAAGAACCAGGAGTGTGGAGAGGAGCGGCAAGCCGATCACCCATCGGGGTACGAACGGGCGGAGCGTAGATGGGGGGATGGCCCTAGGTTCGAGTCCGCCGATCCGGCCTGGCCACTGGCATGCGCAAGACCTTCGTTCTCGACACCAACGTTCTGCTGCATGACCCCTCGGCGCTGACCCGCTTCGAGGACAACAACGTGGTGGTGCCGATCGAGGTGGTGGAGGAGATCGACCGCTTCAAGCGGGATCCCTCGGAGAAGGGCCGCAATGCTCGCCTGGTGTCGCGGCTGCTGGATGAGCTGCG
>JAPLIE010000156.1 GCA_026389265.1 Cyanobacteriota bacterium
GTCGCTGGTGAGGCCCCTGCGGCGGGGCGTGGGGGGCCGGCCCCGGCGGTTGCCGCCGCCTGCCACGGACCGGCGCCGCGCCGCGCAGGGGGCGCGGCAGCCCTGGGGGGGGGGGGTGGACTTGGGGGGGCCGGGGCAACGCCGTTTCGAGGTCCTCCGGAGCTGGCGGCTGCAGCAGGCCCGCGAGCAGGGCGTGCCTCCCTATGTGGTGTTCCACGACCGCACGTTGATCGAGATCGCCGCTCGCGAGCCCCTCAACCTGGAGGCCCTGGGCAGCGTTGCCGGGGTGGGCCAGGCCAAGTTGGATCGCTATGGAGAGGCTGTGCTGGCGGTGCTGAGGAACCTGGAGAGCGAATCCTGAAGTGTGGTGGCCAAACCCCTCCAGCCTTCCTCTGGGCAATGGACACTCCTGGCAGCCTCTCGTCAGGGTTGGCGCCCTTAGAACGAACCCCGCAAGCCACCGCCCCAAGCCCCTGAGCACCGGGAAAGGTCGCCGGGGTTTAGGAGTAGCTCCCGAGGGCCAGCTCCACCAACTGCCGGATCAGGGCCCAGGCTGGCGGATCGCTGCGTCGGTCAAACTTGGCGGTGATCTGAAGCACGGAACACCATGGCTGTGGGCCAGCACCCGATCACCATCCCGGTCCCCCTGGCGGCCCAGCCCTACCCCATCGTGCTCGGAGCCGGCAGCCTGACCAGCCTGGCGGAGCTGCTCATCCCCCAGGGAATCCGGGCGGACACCCGGGTGCTGCTGGTCACCAATCCCGAGGTGGAGCGGCACTACGGGCCCACGTGCCGCCGCAGCCTTGAGGAGGCTGGCTTCTTGCTGGAAACCTTGGTGATCGAAGCCGGCGAGGACCAGAAAACCCCCGCCACCGTGGCCCTGATCCACGACGCCGCCTTTCGCCATCGCCTGGAGCGGGGATCGCTGATCGTGGCCCTCGGCGGCGGCGTGGTGGGTGACATGGCCGGCTTCGCCGCCGCCACCTGGCTGCGGGGGATCGCCGTGGTGCAGGTGCCCACCACCCTGCTGGCGATGGTGGATGCCGCCATCGGCGGCAAGACCGGCGTGAACCATCCCGGCGGCAAGAACCTGATCGGCGCCTTTCATCAGCCGAAGCTGGTGCTGATCGATCCCGCCGTGCTCAACACCCTGCCGGAACGGGAGTTCCGGGCCGGAATGGCGGAGGTGATCAAGTACGGGGTGATCGGCGATCCTGCCCTGTTTGGGGATCTTGAGGCCGCAGCGCAGCGGGATCCGCTCGTGGGCCTGGCCAGCCGCGAGAGCGTTGGCGAGGGGCTCCTGGAGCTCCTGCTGGAGCGATCCGCTTCGGCCAAGGCCCGCGTGGTGGCCGCCGATGAACGGGAAGGAGGCCTGCGGGCGATCCTCAACTACGGCCACACCCTCGGCCACGCGGTGGAGACCCTCAGTGGCTACGGCACCTACCTGCATGGGGAGGCGGTGGGGCTGGGGATGCTGGCGGCCGGTGAGATCAGCCTGGCCATGGGGCTGTGGCACCCCAGGGATCAGCAGCGGCAGCGGGCCGTGATCGCCGCCGCCGGGTTGCCGCTGACCTGGCCCGCCCTTGATCCCCAGGCCGTGCTGGCCTGTCTGCAGGGTGACAAGAAAGTGCGCCAGGGCAGGGTGCGTTTCGTGTTGCCCACCGCCATCGGCGCTGTGGAGATCCGCGACGACGTGGAGCCGGAGATCATCGTGCTGGCGCTCGAGCGCCTGAAGGATCCTCAGAGCGGAGGCTGAAACGGCGCCGCGGCTGGCCCAAACCGGCCGCCCGCCCGCCGAAGTGGTGGATGAACGCCTGCAGCGCCATCGGCCCGCAGCGCCGCTGCCAGCCGAGTCCCTGGGGATAGCAGCGCCAACACTGCACCCCCAGGGCCGTGCGGCCCCGCCCCCCCAGGGCCAGGCGGTAGCGGTGGCTGCCCACCACGGCCGGCAACGGCTCCGCACCGGCAGGGGGCGGGGCCAGGGGGCGCCAGCTGGGCGCGCCGTTCCCCAGGCAGGAGGCGGCGAAGCGCTCCGGTGAGGGGTCGAGAGCCAGGGCAGAGGCAAACCACTGCGCCACCTGCTGGGGAGAGCCCCCCGAGGCGATCCACACCACCAGCTCCCCGGAAGGGCCGGTGGTGGGCATCGCCGCAAAACCTCGGAACTCCACCAAGGCCGGCACCGTCCCTGCCGCGGGGCTGATCAGCGATGACATGAACGGGAGAGCACTGCATCCAGCCAGTGCCACCGGCCGTCACCCTGGCGGGACTGGTCCCAGTCGGGGGCTGAAGAGCGGAATTCAGGGCTCCTGGAGGAAGCGGGGAGGGGCTGCCTCCACCGCGGCCTCTGGACCCCGGGCCAGGGCGATCCAGCGGAACTCCCCCAGACCGGCCGGATCCACCAGACGCAGCAGTGCCTCCCGGGCCGCCAGCCGGCCGGCGAGATCCTGCGGATGCGCCGGACTCTGCAGGCCGTGGAGGGCCTCGGCCAGGCCCAGGGCCAGCAGCGCCTGACCCTGCCGGCAGCTGCCCTGCCAGCTCCAGCCCGTGGCGGCGGCCGAGCGCTCCAGACTCTCCAGGCAGAGATGGGACGTGAGATCCCAGTGGCCGGGATCCAGCAGCGGATCGGGGCTCGCCCGCTGCTGGCGGTAGGCCAGCAGGGTGCCAGCCGAGCGCCAAGGGGCGTAGTAGCGGCGGGCCTCCAGGGCATAATCCACCACCAGCAGATGGCCTTCGATCAGGCCGGTGCCGGCCGCCTCCAGCCAAGGCGCACAGCCCGGATGGAGTTCGGTGCACCAGCCCCTCGGCAGGCCCGTCGCGGCTGCATCCAGCCCGAGGGCCTCTAGCTCCTCCAGTGCCTGGGGTTCGAGAGCCGCCCCGGCGCGGAGCTCAAGCCCCCAATCCGCTCCCAGGGCCACCTCCTGCAGGCGCCAGATGCCGCCATCCCAGCAGATCCGCTTCACCGCGAGGGCATCAAGCACCTCATGGGCCAGCATCACGCCCCGCACCGGTCGGGCAGCCAGATCGGGCCAGGCCAGCCAGCAGCAGGGGAGGGGAGCAGCGGCCAGGAGCCGGCGCTGGCGCGCCTCCATGCCGGGGTTGGGTTCCACGAGCAGCAGCTCCAGCCGCGCCGCCAGGTCGGGCCAGCCGGCCGCCAGGGCCGTGGCCAGATGCAGGGCCAGCTCTCCCTCCCCGGGTCCGGTCTCCACCAGGGCAAGGGGGCCAGGGCCCAGCTCCAGCAGCCAGTCCACTAGCTGGGGAGCCAGGAGGCCGGCAAAACTGGCCCCCAGGCTCGGGGAAGTGGCGAAATCGCCGCGGGGACCGATCCGCAAGCGGCCGGCTCCATAGGCGCCATGGACGGGATCATGGAGCGCCCACTCCATATACGTGCGGAAGGGCACGGCACCACCCGCCGCCAAGAGTCGCTCCACCAGCCAGGGGGGCGCCTCCGGGGCTGAACCTGCCGCGCGTTCTGATGGCACGGCCCCGGAATCGGAGCCGGCGGCAAGTGGTCCAGGCAGCCGACCGCCGGCCTTGCGACCGGCATCAGCCAGAGAATCGGATCCGGAAACCACGCGGTGGGAACCCAGCAGCGGAGAGAATGCTCGCCCATGCCCCCGCCACCATGCCGAGCCTGCCGGTCCGATTGTTGAAGCGGTGGGCCCTGCGCCTGGCCGGCGGCCTGCTGGCCCTCGGTTGCCTGCTGCTGCCCACCACCGCCGGCGGTGCCTGGGCCTACGACAACCCCGACCTGCTGCCCGACCACCCCACGCCGGTGATCGACCTGGCCAAGGCCCTCACCGACCAGCAGCGCACCGCCTTGGAAAGCGAACTCGACGAGTTCGAGCGCACCAGCGGCTGGAAGCTGCGGGTGCTCACCCAATACGAACGCACCCCCGGCCTGGCGATTCGCGACTTCTGGAACCTGGATCAACGCAGCCTGGTGCTGGTGGCCGATCCCCGCGGCGGCAACCTGCTCAACTTCAACGTGGGCGATGCCCTCTTCTCCCTGATGCCCCGCACCTTCTGGGTGGAGCTGCAGACCCGCTATGGCAATCAGTACTACGTGCGCGACCACGGCGAAGACGGCTCCATCCTCGACTCCCTGCATGCGGTAAAGGGATGTCTGGCCATGGGCGGCTGCCAGGTGGTGCCGGGCCTGCCCCAGGAGCAGTGGCTGCTCACCCTCTGCAGTTCGATTGTGGGCGGCCTGATCGTGGGCTTCGCGGCCTTTCCGCGGGAAGCCGAACGCACGGTGGAATGGGCATGGGTGCTGCTGCTCTCACCCCTGTGGCTGATCCTGTTCGGGGTGTTCGGGGTGGCACCGATCGTGACCCGCACCAGCGATCTCTTGCCTCTGGCCCGCAATGGCCTCGGTTTCCTTGCCGCCGCCCTGGTGGCCTATCTCATCGCCCAACAGACCGTGGGCAAGTCCCGCCTGCAGGACAAGGGCCAGGGTTGAACCTGCTGCCCCGGCGGGCCAATAAAAAACCCCGATGTCCTCGAACATCGGGGTTTTACTAGCTCAGCAATTCGACCGTGATCAGAAACGACCGGAGGGGTCGAGACGACCGGTGGGGGATTCGAAGCTGTTGTTGGGCGAAGATTCCGGCTGTTCAGCCAGTTCTGGCGGCGCCGGCACTACGGCCGGTGGCACCTGGCGGATGGCCACGGTCTGCCAGGCCGGTTCACCGGACTGGCGCAGCTGAGAGAGATTGTCTTCATAGAAGCGTTTCAAATCATCGAAACGCTTCACGGGTTGGCCGTAATAGCTGCTGCCCGCCAGGGTGGGGAAGGAGGCCCACTCCGGTGAAAGGCGGGCAGCCAGATCGGGCGTCATCTCGCCACGATCCACCAGGGAGAGAGCACCACGACGCTCAATCAGGAAGAGTGCGGCCTGATCCTGGGAATCGGGGCGGAAATCCTGCAGCCCCAGGACCCGGGAGGCCATGGACCAAGTGAAGGGCATGAACTGGTAAGCACCAGCCGCAGCACTGGCGTAGCGCGTGGAGTACATCACCCGGTCGGGGTGGCGATGGAGGCTTGGGGTGTAGGACCCGCCAAACAGCATCTGATAGCCCATCGGATGGCCGTTCACCCAGGTGCCTTCCGCATAACGGATCGTGTTGAGCATGGCCCGGCGCTCAGCGGTCATGCCGAACACCCGGGGGGCAGTGGGCAGAGGCGGCAGGTAAGCCACCTGCTGAGGCTGGTAGGCCTTGGGAAGGGTGAGGACCCAGGACTTGGATGGATCGGCTGCGTGGGCAGGCGTGGCGACGCTCAGGGCGAGGCCGGCGGCAACAAGTGCCAGTCGGGAACGCTGAAGAATCGGCAAAACAATGACTGCAGAGGACGGAACCGAACCAGACCCCGAAGCGGGGAGAGGATGCGGGATTTCCTTGGAGCACTAGGGGTTGACAAGCGAAGCATGTCGGTGTGAGGAATAGCGCTCGGGAAATCAGATGCAGAATGGATCGGAATGTTAGGCCAACAATGCCTATCAATCCCAACCGACGCGATCGTGACAGTGACGCTCGCACAACTGTCCACCTGTATCAGAAATTACGTCGCTGATTCAAATCTCTGTGACCCGCTGCAATTCAGCCGGGCGATTGAACAGAAGTCCAAACCCTCTCCAGCGCATCGATCGGCACTGCTGATCGCGCTTCGGCGTGGTGCAGCAGGGCCTGGGCCGCGGTCCGAGCCCCATCCAGGGGCAGAGGTCCGTTTGTGGGCGGCAGCAGGGGCTGGTCCAGCTCCCAGTCGCCGCGCTCGAAAGCCGCGGGATCGAGGATGCGGTGCTGGCCGTGGCGCTGCAGATCGCGCTCCAGCACGGGCGCCTCAGCAAAACCGCTGCGGCGCACCAAGTGGATGCCCACCCCCTGGCTGAAGGCCTCGCAGAAACTGCTGTATCCGGCCTTGGTGATCAACCGAGAGCAGAGGGGCATCAAATCGATCGGGCGCAGCCCAGGCGGCAGCACCCGGCCATTGGCTTCAGCCTCCAGGGCCCGGTCCGGCCCGATCAGAACGTGGTCTGGCCAGCGGCGCAGGAGGGTGGGGTCATAGGCCTTGCCAAGGCCTCCGAAGCTCACCAGCACGCAGCGCTGCCGATCGTGGGGCAGGCCCAGCCGTTGCGCCAGCTCGGCCGGATCGAAGCGGGGCCGGGCACTGGTGATGCCGATCGGAACGCTGGGCACGCCCCAGTCCATCGGCATCGAGAGGGGGCAGTGCAGCAGCAGATCGCCCTGGGCGTAGAGCTCCCGGCAGCGCTCGGCGCGCTTGAGGAAGGGGCCACCCATCGGTGCATAGATGGCATCCCAGCCGAAACTTGCCAACCACACCAGCGGCAGACCCAGCCCCCGGGCCAGTTGCGCCGCGGCCGGGGGCACATCCCCGAGCACCAACGCCGGCTCAGCCTGCGCCGTGAGCCAAAGCGCCTCCTGCGCCACTCGACCCGGCAGCTCGCAGTCGAGAACCTCCAGGGCCGCCAGGGTCGCTGGCTCATCGCTGCCGAGGGCATCGGCCTGCACCACCCCCACATCCCACTGACAGGGCCGGTGCTCAAAGGGCACCGATCCGAAGGCCAGTTTGAGAAAGGAGGTCGGCAAGCCGCTCGACACCACCAGGCGCCAGTCGGGCCTAAGAGCGGCCAGTTCGGTGAGCACCGATGCCGTGCGGGATCCATGGCCGAAGCCGTGGCTGCTCAGGGCCGCATAAATCAGCATCGCTCCATCACCGGTGGCAAGGGAAGGGAGGAGGGCCCCTGAAGGCTGAAGTCCAACACCTCTGCGCGCACCGACGGCGGGACCCGCCGGGGCGCGGCGCACCAGAGCAACTCCTCGTAGAGGAGCTCCCCGCGCAACCCATACCAACGATGGCTGGCCCGCTCCACTCCCTCTTGGCCCAGGTGGATCCAACTGAAATGGCGCAGGGCCCGCCCGTGCTCATCCTCCCCATGGCGGGGGACGCAAGCGGCATTGAGATAGGCGGTGCCGCGGCGGTCCCGAAGGAAGGTGATGCGCTCCCCCCGCTGGCGGCGCAGGGTGTGATGCATGTGGCCGAACACCACCAGGGGCACGGGGCGCCGGGCGCGGATGCGCTCCAGGGCCAGGGCGAGATCATGGTCTCCCCAGTCGCAGGCCTGCCGCTTCCAGTCGCGGCCGCAGGGGTCACGGGCCTCGCTCCCCAGGCCCGTGGGCCCGCAATGGGCCAGGAGCACGAGGGGGAGGGCCGGATCGGCGGCCAGGGCGGCCCGCTCGATACGCCGGGCCGAATCTTCCAGATCCACCGGGCCGAACACGGCCGTGGCGGCCTGGGAAAGATGGTGCCCCCCCCCGGCAGTGGCAGGGCGTCCGCCCACCACCGCCAGACCGGGGGGTGTGAGGGTGCGCAGGGACCAGCCGCAGTGGAGATCCCCGAGCAGGTCGAGCTGGTGGCGCAGACGGCCGCCACTGGAATCCCGGCCGGTGTCGTGGTTGCCCAGCACACAGGCCAGGGGAAGGCGAAGCTGCCGGAGCAGACCGGGGATGCGCGTCTTGCCGTCGCTCAGGTCACCCACCACCAGCAGAGCATCCGGGCGGATGTCCTCCAGCACGGCATGGTCGCTGTGATCCCACTGGTCGTGAAGGTCTCCGGCGATAGCGATCTGCAACACGCCCAAAGAAAGCCCTCCTTAGGCTGGACCCATCCTGCCCGACCCGAGGCCCCGGTTGAGCGTCGCTTCATCCATTCAGTCCACGGCTCAGTCCACGGTCGCCAACTTTCCGGCCGCCCGCTCGAGCGATCCCCCGTCGGCGGCTCCAGCGGCACCGCCTCCAGCCCAGCTGCCCGAAGCGATCGATGCCCTGCGCCGTGAGCGGAACGCCGTGATCCTGGCGCACTATTACCAAGACGACGCCATCCAGGATATCGCCGATGTGATCGGTGATTCCCTCGAACTCGCCCGCCGCGCCGCCAGCACCGAAGCCGATGTGATCGTGTTCTGCGGCGTTCACTTCATGGCCGAGACGGCGAAGATTCTCAATCCGGGCCGCATCGTGGTGCTGCCCGACCTGGCGGCGGGCTGCAGCCTCGCCGATGCCTGTCCTGCCGAGGCGTTCGCCGCCTTCCGGGCTCGCCACAGCGACCACATCGTGGTGAGCTACATCAATTGCTCCGCGGCCGTGAAGGCCCAGAGCGACCTGATCTGCACCAGCAGCAATGCGGTACAACTGGTGCAGCAGCTGCCTCAGGATCGGCCGATCCTGTTCGCACCCGATGCCAATCTGGGCCGCTGGGTGGCCCGCCAGAGCGGCCGCGAGCTCACGCTCTGGCCAGGAAGTTGCATTGTGCACGAAACCTTCAGCGAGCAGGCCCTGCTGGAGCTGAAGCTCGACCATCCCGAAGCCGAGGTGATCGCCCACCCCGAATGCCAGCAGCACCTGCTCGATCTGGCCGACTTCATCGGCTCCACCAGCAAGCTGCTGCAGCGGGTCCAGACCAGCGAGGCCCCGGCCTTCATCGTGCTCACCGAGCCTGGAATCCTGCACCAGATGCAGCGGCGGGAGCCCGACAAGGCCTTTTATCCCGTACCGGGCAGCGATGGCTGCAGCTGCAACGCCTGCCCCTACATGCGCCTCAACACCATGGAGAAGCTGTGGCACTGCCTGGCCACCCTGGAGCCGCGCATCGAACTCGACGAAGAACTGCGGCTGCGGGCCCTCGCTCCGATCGAACGCATGCTCGCCATGAGCGCCTGAAACACGGCGCGAACGACCCGCCCCAATGGTTCTACCGCCCGATGGCCTGCTGCGGCTCACCCCGGAGGGCTTGTATTGCCCGGCCGCCGGGGCCTGGATTGATCCGGTTCGGCCGGTGCCCAGGGCCCTGCTCACCCACGCCCACGCCGACCATGCCCGCCCCGGCAGCGGTGCCTACTGGGCGATCGGCAGCAGCGAGGGAATCCTGCGCCGGCGCCTCGGGGCTGGCATTCAGCTGCATCCGATGGCCTACGGCCAGGACCTGCGGCTCGGGGATGCGCGGATCTCCTTCCATTCCGCCGGTCACGTGCTCGGCTCGGCCCAGATCCGGCTGGAGGCGGGCGGTGAAAGCTGGCTGGTGAGCGGTGATTACAAGCGCCAGGCCGATCCGAGCTGTGAACCCTTCGAGCCGGTGCGGGCTGATGGGCTGATCACCGAAGCCACCTTCGGGCTGCCGATCTACCGCTGGCGTACCGGCCAGCAGGTGGTGGCGGAGCTGCTGGACTGGTGGAAGGGAGCTCCAGCTCGGCCCTCGGTGCTCTTCTGCTACGCCTTTGGCAAGGCCCAGCGGGTGCTGGCGGAGCTGCGGCAGTTGGGGGTGGAGGAGGAGGTGCTCCTGCACGGGGCGGTGCATGCGCTGATCGAGCCCTACCGCCAAGCGGGCGTGGAGCTGCCCCCCACCCGGCCCCTAGCCGAGCTGGATCGGGGCACCAGCCTGGCCGGGCGCCTGGTGCTGGCCCCACCCGCCGCCGCCGCGAGTAGCTGGATGAAACGGCTTGCCGGCGCCCAGACCGGCTTCGCCAGCGGCTGGATGGCCGTGCGGGGGGTGCGGCGTCGGCGGGGCTCCGGGCGGGGCTTCGTGCTCTCTGACCACGCCGACTGGGATGGACTGCTGCGCACGGTGCGCGAGAGCGGCGCCCGAACCGTGCTGGTGACCCACGGCCAGGGGGAGGTGCTGGCCCGCTATCTCCGGGAGGTGGAGGGACTCGCCGCCGACCCCCTGGCGACAGGGCGAGCTGCTGAGGCCGAGGGGGAGTCTTCCGAGGATCACGAGCTACCGAACGACGCCGTGCCGATCTCTGAGGAGAGAGCCGGATAGGGTGCCAAAGCTTCAGCGCCGCCATCCGCGCCGACCCCTTGCGGGGAGAAGGTCCCTCGGGCGGCTCCGCCGGCGGCCAGCCAGTCGATCAGAGCGAGCTGGCGCGGCAGGCAGACGCCGTGCAGATCGAAATGCCGCTGCACGGTGCGACGCGCCTCCAGGCCGAGATCACGGTGTGCGGCGGGATCGGCAAGAACGGCGGCCACCCGCTGGGCGAGGGCTTCGGGTGAGAAGAAATCCACCAGCAAACCATTGACCCCATGGCTGATCACCTCCGCCACGGGCGGGGTGTCAGAACCGATCACCACGGCTCCGCAGGCCATGGCCTCCAGCAGGCTCCAGCTCAACACGAAGGGATAGGTGAGGTACACATGGCAGGCGCACACCCGGAACAGGTCGTGCAGCACGGGATGGGGAACCTGGCCCACGAAATGGATGCGGTCCAGATCGAGCTGACCCTCCAGCTCGGCGAGCAGCACCTGCTTCCAGCTGCCACCCTGGGCAGGCGGGGCGCCATAGCTGACCCCCTCGCCCCCCACCAGGATCACGTGGGCCCGCGGCCGCAGCCTCTGCAGCAGTGGCAGGGCCCGCAGAAAGCTGTGAATTCCCCGATAGGGCTCCAGATTGCGGGCCACGAAACTCACCACCTCGTCGCCGGGCTCGAAGCGGAGCCCCCGCTTCTCCAGGATCACGTGGGAGCCCTGGCGGGGGGCGATCACGGTGGTACCGATGCCTTCATGAATCACCGACAGCCGGTCGCGGAAGGCCGCAGGGGCGGTGGAGGCCTGCCAATGGGTGGGAGCCAGGGCCCAGTCGAGATCATGGAAGGCCATCAACTGGGTGGCCCGCCTCAGCCGCAACCGGGTTTGGGAGCCCGGGACGATGGGGAACTCGGGATCGAAACCGGTGTCGCCTCCCTGGAGCTGATACACGAACTCCAGCTGATGGAGCACCGGAACATCGCCCCAGTGGTCCTTGATCCCGAGCAGTTCCCCCCACCCGGGATGGCCCAGGATCAGATCAGGCCTGTCGATCTGGTCGGAACGTTCGCTCAGCAGCCTGAGCACGGCCTCCGCTCGGAACACCTTGACCTGGAAATCCTGAGCCCAAGGATGCACCGCCGGCACGGCGCCGACGGATGGCAGCCCATAACGAAAGCAAGACACACCCGCCATCCCCGGGGCGTGGGGAGCGCCGATCGCCTGCACCTCGTCGCCGCGGGCGCTGAGAGCTGCCACAAGATGCCGATATTGGCCGGGGAAATTCTGATGAATGATCAGAATCCGCACAGACAATTCCAAACGCTGGGAGATTATAACTGCTCAGCAGATGATTCGGGATCGAGGGCAGCCGCCTGAACAACCCTATCGACAGATGCCAGTGAGGCTGCAGCAGCTAGCAGCCATGGCGCCTCAAATTGGTCGTGGGAAGGGCTTCAAATGGTGGAAGATGCCTTGAATATGAAGGCAACTGTTCGTGGCATAACCACGCTCGACCCGCTGTACATGGAGTCCACATGAATGAACCATTACGCATCCTGCAGCGTCAACCGCGCCGCATCTCAATCACCCTCAGTTTCCACGTACACGAGGAATTGCTGAAACGTTCTGAGGAAGAGGGCCGCTCGATGTCCAATCTCTGTGCCTTTCTGCTCGAAGATGCTCTCCGCCATAGCAACGTAGCCCTGCCTGCGGCCATGGGGATCGGCACCGTGCACGCCAACAACCACGCCAACAACGAGCTGCGGCCCCACCAGATCACATGGATATTGGATGTTGATTTGATGAAGATTCGGGTAAGGGATTGCTAACCGCACAAGCGAAGGGGCGAGTTGGATTGTGCCCGCACGCGGACAGCGGCGGTTCCGTTAGCGGCACAATGGCCTTATGCGTCAGTTCTGCCAGCTGTTTCGGCAGCTTGACCGCAGCACGGGTAGCCAGGAGCGGGTGGCTGCCCTCGTGGCCCATTTCGGCAGCGTGCCTCCTGAAGACGCGGCCTGGGCTCTCCACTGCCTTCTGGGGAAGCAGCGGCGCCGCCTGCTCACCGCCCGCCGGCTACGCGAGATCGCCCTGGACGCCACCGCCATGCCGGAATGGCTGTTCCAGGCCAGCCATGCCCAGGTGGGAGACAGCGCTGAAACGATCGCGCTGCTGGTAGGTGGAAGCGCGGAGGCAGCCGCAGGGATAGCGAACCGGCCGCAGGAGGATGAAGCCAGAGTCGATGCCGACCAGCCGCTGCATCGATGGATGGAGCGGATCCTGCCCGGCCTTGCCGCATTGCCGGAGGCAGAGCAGGCGGTGGAAATCCAGCGGCTCTGGAGAGGGCTCTCCGTGGAAGAGGTGCTGGTGATGGTGAAACTCCTCACGGGCTCCTTCCGGGTGGGGGTGGGTGCGGGGCTCGTGATCCAGGCCTTGGCGACCCTGTCCGGATTGGAGAGCGTTGAGCTGCAGCAGCGGCTGATGGGCCCCTTTGAGCCAAGTGCAGCAGCGTTTAACGAGCTTCTGCAAACCGAGGCCAGCCAGGAACGCCTCTCCAGCCGCCCCTATCCCTTCTTTCTGGCCAGTCCGCTCGATGCCGGGCGGCTCAGCGACCTCGATCCGGCCCAATGGCTGGTGGAGTGGAAATGGGATGGCATCCGTGGCCAGCTGATCCGGCGCGGTGGTGCCGGCTTTCTCTGGAGCCGCGGCGAGGAGTTGATCAATGGCAGTTTCCCCGATCTGCTGGAGCAGGCGGACCCCCTTCCCGATGGTCTGGTGCTGGATGGGGAGGTGCTGGTCTGGCCCGCCGGGCAAGCGCGGCCGGAACCCTTCGCCGTGCTGCAGCGGCGCCTTGGCAGGCGCAACCCCTCGGCGGCCCTGCTGCGTTCCATGCCGGCCGCCTTCGTGGCCTACGACCTGCTGGAAAGCGAAGGCATCGACCGGCGCAAGGAGCCGCTCCAGCAGCGCCGGGAGCGCCTTAGGGAGCTGTTGGCCAGCGGGGTGCCGGGAGCGCTGCGGCTCTCCGATGACCTGCCCCTATCGGACTGGAACGACCTGGAGGCCTGGCGCGAGAAGGCCCGGGATGCCGGTGCCGAAGGGCTGATGCTGAAGCTTCTGGCCTCGCCCTATGGCAGCGGCCGACGGCGGGGCAGTTGGTGGAAGCACAAACTTGAGCCGATGCACCTCGATGCGGTGCTGCTCTATGCCCGCAACGGCAGTGGCCGCCGCGCCAATCTCTACACCGACTACACCTTTGGGCTCTGGGCGTCGGCCGATTCCCCGGGGCCCGATGCTTCCCCATTGACTTCATTGCCGATGGACGGCACGGCGCCGGGCGGGGCCACACCAGGCCAGGAGCGGCGGCTGGTGAGCTTCGCCAGCGCTTACTCCGGCCTCAGTGACGCCGAAATCCAAGAGCTGGATCGCTGGATCCGCCGCTACACCACCGAGCGATTTGGACCGGTGCGGGCGGTGGCGCCGGTGTTGGTATTCGAACTGGCCTTCGAAGGGGTGCAGCGCTCAAGCCGCCACCGCAGCGGGCTGGCGGTGCGCTTTCCCCGCATCAGCCGCTGGCGCCGCGACAAGCCGGCCGCCGAAGCCGATACCCTCGCGGCGGCCTTGGCCCTGATCCCCCATTGACGCGCGGCACCGCTGCAAGACAGGAGACGAAGCAGGGCCGAAACCCTGCGGGCGCAGCTTTGAATCGCCCCGGCGCCCCGTCCAGCGCCGTGGCCCTACCGTCAGCCTCAGCAAGGGCTCGCGGCAAAGCCAAACGACAGCTGCAGACCCCACTCCTCCAGCAGGTCCCGACTGCCCCGCAGGGTTGCGCCACCTCTCCCGCCGATCCCCTGGCACCGATTGAGGCCTGGTTTGTGCGCAAGGGCTGGTCCCCGATGCCCTTTCAACGCCGCTGTTGGCAGGCGTTCCTGGAAGGCCGCAGCGGCCTGGTGCAGGTGCCCACCGGCTCCGGCAAAACCTATGCGGCGGTCATGGGGCCGATTGCCGAGATGTTGGCCGAGGTGAATGACCAGGTAACGATTTCGGCACCCCCTGTCAGCTGCGGGGAAAGCCCAGCCCAAGCGGAGGCTCAGAAAGCCCACGGCGCCGAAGGGTGGGGCAGGGGCAAGAGGGGGAAGGGGGCCCAGACCGGGATGGGCGGCCTTGGCATCAACCTGCTGATCCTCACCCCGTTGCGGGCCCTCAGCCGCGACCTGGCCCTGGCGATCCGCGAACCGATCGAGGCGATGGGCTGGCCCCTGCGGGTGGGCCTGCGCAACGGCGACACCCCCAGCAGTGAGCGCAGCCGCCAGCTCAAGGCGCCCCCCGAGATCCTGATCACCACACCGGAATCGCTCGCCCTGCTACTGAGCGGCCCCCATGCCGAACGGCTATTCAGCGGGCTGCGGGCCGTGGTGATCGATGAATGGCATGAACTGCTCGGCAGCAAGCGCGGCAGTCAGGCCGAACTCTGCCTCGGGTGGCTGCGGCGGCTGCGGCCGGAACTGCTCACCTGGGCGATCAGCGCCACGATCGGCAACCTTGAGGAGGCGGCCCGTGCAGCCGTGGGCACGGGCCGCGAACCGGAGATCATCAGCGCCGCCCTGGAGCGCTCCACCTCGATCCGCAGTCTGCTGCCCGAGGCGATCGACGGCTTCCCCTGGGCCGGCCACCTAGGGCTGCGCATGCACGAGGTGCTGGTGGGAGCACTCGATCCAGGGATCTCCACCCTGCTGTTCACCAACACCCGCAACCAGGCGGAACGCTGGTTCCAGTGCCTGCGCTGGGCCTGCCCGGAGATGGAGGGGTCGATGGCCCTGCACCACAGCGCCATCGACCGGGCCGAGCGGGAGGTGATCGAGGCGGGGGTGAAGGAGGGATCGATTCGCTGGGTGGTGTGCACCAGCTCCCTGGATCTGGGGGTGGATTTCCAGCCGGTGGAGCGGGTGGTGCAGATCGGCAGCGCCAAGAACCTGGCGCGGCTGCTGCAGCGATCCGGCCGCTCAGCCCACCGGCCGGGGGGCTGCAGCGAGGTGCTGTTCCTACCCACCAACGCCCTGGAACTGCTCGAGGTGAGCGCCATGCGGCGGGGATTGGCGGCAGGGCTGGTGGAACACCGCACACCGCCCCAGGCACCGCTGGATGTGCTGCTGCAGCACCTCACCGGTCTGGCCTGCGGACCCGGCTTCGAACCTGAGCTGGAATGGGAAACGGTGCGCCGCTGCTGGAGCTACAGGGATCTGAGCCGCGACGACTGGGATTGGAGTCTGCGGTTTCTTGAGGACGGCGGGGATTGTCTGGGGGCCTACCCGCGCTTCCGCAAGCTTGAGCGGGAGGCCCTCACGGCGGGTGATGCGTCGCCGGGGGAAACGGATCCGAACCCGAAGCCATCTCCAAATGCATCAGCTCCGGTTGCGGCGGATGTTTCCGGGAGCCCCGGAATGGCGGAGCCGTTCCGCTACCGGGTGAAGGAAACGGCGATCGCCCGCCTCCACCGGCTCCAGATCGGCACGATCACCGCCGATCTCGCCGTCACGGTGCGCTACGTGCGCGGGGCGGTGCTCGGCCATGTGGAGGAGATGTTCGTGTCGCGGCTCAAGCCAGGCGACACCTTTTTCTTTGCGGGCCGCGGCCTGGAGTTCGTGCGGCTGCGGGAGATGACCGCCCAGGTGAAGGCCTCCAGCAAGAAGAGCAGCACCGTGCCTGCCTGGGCCGGCGGCCAGCTGGCCCTCTCCGATCTGCTCAGCCACCACCTGCGCCAGGAGGTCAGCCGCTGCGCTGCCGGTGAGCTGGACAGCCCCGAGCTTCTGGCCCTGGCTCCTCTGCTCGATCGCCAGAGCGATCTTTCCCGCATCCCCGGGCCCGGCGAGCTGCTGGTGGAGGTCTGCCGTAGCCGCGAGGGCAGCCACCTTTACGCCTATCCGTTTGAGGGACGCTTCGTGCATGAGGGCATCGGCTTCCTCTGGGCCTGGCGTCTGGCTCGCCACCAGCGGGGCACGATCACGGTGTCGGTGAACGATTACGGCTTTGAGTTGCTGGCCCCCCGCGGCTATCCGTTCGCCGAGCTGTTCGAGGAGCACGGTGAGGCCCTGCTGGCGGGCGACGGCCTGCTGGACGATCTGGCGATGGCGATCAACCTCTCGGAGCTCTGCCGCCGCCGCTTCCGCGCCATCGCCCAGGTGGCTGGGCTGGTGAACAACGGCTATCCGGGCAAGGGAAAGAGCGGCGGCCAGCTGCAGATCAGTGCGGCCCTGCTCTTCGATGTGTTCAGCCGCCATGAACCCGGCAACCGGCTGCTGGCTCAGACCAGGCAGGAGGTGCTGCGCGAACAGCTGGAGGTGGAGCGGATCGCGGCGGCCCTGGAGCGGCTGCGCGCCGCCACGGTGGTGCTGGAGCACACGCCTAGGCCGGGTCCCCTGGCTTTTCCGCTGCTGGCCGAGCGGCTCAACAACCGCATGAGCAATGAATCCGTTCTGGAGCGGCTCGCCCGGCTGCGGGCGGAAGCGGAGCGGGCGGAGAGGCCTTGATCAAGGAAGCAGCCGTGGGCTGATGGGCCCGGGGCTTTTCTCAGAGGCGGCCGGGCGCCAAGCCTGGATCAGGCGCGCTCAAGCCGCTTCACGATGTAAGCCATCAGGGCGAGTGAACTGGCCAGGGCGATCAGCAGGGCGATGGTCATCGGAAGCGGTGCGAATCGGGGCATTATCAACGGCCTCCCTATCACCGGCTGCCGCCATGGCCCAGCCCGCCGATCACGCTGATCCTGTGGACTGCGGAGCGCCGCCTGAGACAGGGGGGGCCATCCCGGGATCTGGGCTTGAGCCGGCCCGGGAGCGGCAGCTCGTCTTCGTCTACGGCACCCTCAAACGCGGTGAAAAGAATCACCACTGGCTTGAGGGCGCCAGCTGGCAGGGCGAAGCGGAACTGGACGGGGTGCTCCTGCACGACCTCGGCCCCTTTCCGATGGCGGTGATCGGTGAGGGCACGGCCATCGGGGAGGTGTTTGCCGTGGAGGTCCGTGGGTTTGCCCGGCTGGACGAGCTGGAGGGCTACCCCCGCCTCTACGACTGCCAGGTGCTCAGCCTGAGCGACGGCCGGAAGGCCTGGGTGTACCTGGGCCGCCCCCACCAGGTGCGCCATGCGCCGCTGGTGGTCGGAGGCAGCTGGCATCCCAGAACAACCTGATCCTTACCTATCCAAGAAAACCCGAGCTTTACCCCATCACCAGGGGAGATCGCGGACATGGCTGCCAATGCGTTAGAAATCGCAAAGTTGCAGCTGTTCCATGGCCCAGTCACCCGCCGCCCAGCCCTCCCGGGTCAGCCGCCAAGCCGATGAGACCAATGACCGTCAGATGCACCTGGCCCAGCTCCGCCGCGTCGAATTGATCAACGGCCGCGCCGCCATGATGGGCCTGGTGATTGGCGTGGTGGTCGAAGGCCTCACCGGCTTCGGCATCCTCCACCAGATCGGCCTCGGGGCCCTGGTGGATGGCTACAGCGCCTGCCGCACCCAGTACCTGCCCTTCTGCTTCTGATCCCAGCCGACTCTGAACATCGCTTGTTGCCAGTGATCGAGAGTGCCGCTCTAGGGGCGAATCGCATTAAGGGCCTGGTTCAGCTCCTGGCCTGAGGTTGGCAATCATTCACTGACACTCAACCCGCGCCCAACAGCCAGCGTCCCGCCGAAGCCAGGATCAGGGTGCATCCCGCCTGAACCAACCAGCCGAGGCGATCGGGCAGTAGTAAACGACGCAGCAACACAACGGAACCGATCAGGCCCAGGCCCACCGTCACGGTCTGGGAGAAGCCGATCACATGGGGATCGGCAGCCCAGGCTGGCAATCCCGCCAGGACCGCGGCCAGGGAGGTGGCTCCTTCGCCGAGCCAGGATCTGGCCAGAAGCGGTGCCGCGCTCACCGGCAGCACCATCCCTGCCTCGGCCATGCCGATGGCCAGGTGATGGGCCAGCATCAAGCCCCAAAGGAGGGGAAGCAGGGCATACAGCAGCAGCCAGGGTCGTTCCCGGCCCGGCAACAGGCGGGCGGCTGCGTTGCGCGCCACCAGCCAGAGGCCGGCGGGCAGGGCCAGGGCCAGGCATGCGATCGCCAGACGGGGCAGCAGGGGTCCTTCGCTCAAGGACAATGCCTGTTGAGCCTTTAAATCCAGACCACCGGCGAGCGTCGTCGCCGCCGGCCCATGGCCGCCTGCCAGCGCCGCCACCTTTCCAGGCAGCCACCCCAGCAGCCGCTCCCAGTGGTGCAGGCAGAGTCCCCCCGCCAGCACCAGGATTAACCCAGCCTCTCCGGCAGGGGGGTCCATCGACCGCTGCAGGTCAGCGGCCGGGGGGCGCAGCCGCAGGGTCACGGAGCGGTGAGGGCAGGCCTGGGCGCAGGTGAGGCAGAGCACGCAGTTGCGGTTGTCGGTGAGGTGGGCCGGATGGGTGCCCACCGGGCAGCCCGCCGTGGCGTAGCCCTCCCCCTCAGCCGGCCCTCCCTTGAAGCAAGCAAAGCTGGAGCAGCTACCGCTGCAGGTGCCGATCTGGGCCCGCAGCTCACTGATGGCCAACTTGGCGAACAGACCGTTCATGCCGCCCACGGGGCAGAGATAGCGGCACCAGAAGCGCTTCTCAAAAACCAGCGACCCCACCACGGCGCCGGCGGTGATCAGCAACAGCAGGCAGCTGCTCAGCCAGGCGGTGTTCTCGAGGTTGCCCACCGCTTCCCAGAGGAGGATCGCAGCGAAACCGGCAGCGAGCAGGGGGGCCGCCCAGCGGTCGCTGTCGCCCCGGGGCCAGCGCTGCGGTTGCCAGCCCAGGAGTCGCGCCAGCCGCTGGCTGATCTCCCCCCACACCATGAACGGGCAGAAGGAACACCACAGCCGCCCCACTAGGGGATAGGTGAGCAGGATCAGCGGCCACCACCAGGCCCAGAAGAGATTGAGGCCGCCGTTATGGGCCCGGTCCTGGGGGCCCAGCCAGAGCCAGAGGTTCACCAGCACGAACACCCAGCTCACAACCCCAAACAGCAGGGTGTTCCACAGGCGGGGCGAGCGCATCAGGTTGCGCAGCTGCGGCTTCCAGCGCCACAGCTCGAAGCGAGCGCGGGCCTGCTGGCGGCTTCCAGTCCAAAACACATCTTCAGGCAGTTCGACCGGCCGGCTGGTGGCGCACTGGCGCAGAGCCCGATCGATCAGCTGGCTGAGTTCGCGAATGTTGCCGGGGAAGTCGTAGGTCTGCAGCCGCTTCACCAGGGTCGCACTCACCTGGGGCGGGGGGCTCCAGCCCAAGCTGCGGGCCTTCTGGCGCACGCCATAGCGCAACCATTCGCCCAGGTCCTGGCGGCGCACCCGTAGCGGCGGCACCCGAATCGGCCGATCGATCGCCTCGAAGCCATCGAGGTGGGTTTCGGAGGTGAGGTAGATCCTGCCGCGGAAATCGTGCTCCAGCCCGTCGGGCCCCTGCCAGCGGCGTTCCAGGGCTAGCTCTCGCAGGCGGGGCAGCAGGACCGGGTCCACCAGATCGACCTGGTCGATCAGGAGCCCGCCGGCGCCGAGGATCTCCAGGAGGGCCGTGCCTTCGGACCCCGGCGCGAACAATTCGGCGCCATCGGGGCGCAGCAGGGCGCCATTGAGACGCACCAGCAACTGCTTGCGAGCCGCGGAGCCGTAGTGGATCAGGGCGGCAATGTTGTCCTTTTCCAGGCCAGGCTCGCCGCTGATCAGCACCGGAGCCCCGCTGGGATCGGCGGCGGCCAACCGGATCGCATCACGAAGTTTCTGGGCGTAGCGGCTACTCCCCACGATCCCCCGCCTTACCCGGCCCAGCAGCAAGGGGGCGAGACGGCGCAGGTCGGCCGCTGTGGGGTTGGCATCCATAAGCATCAGCCGGGCCCTGAGAACTGAATTCTGATCGCGGACCCTGGCTCAGGAGAGCCAGGCCGGCAGGATCGGCACTGTCCGCTGCATCGGCTGCGAATCGATGCCGCCCACTGGCTGCCTCGGGCTCCGCTTCCCTCCAGACCCTGACGCTCGATGCCAGTCTGGCGATGATGAAGAGGCCTCTCCCCCTGCCCCCATGACCCTCACCCTCTACGGAGCCGCCCGCAGCCGGGCCTCGATGGTGCGCTGGTACCTGGAGGAGAAGTCGATCCCCTACGCGTTCGTGCAGCTCGATCTCAAGAGCGGCGAACACCGCCACGAGCCTTTCACCACCATCAATCCCTTCGGCAAGGTGCCGGCCTTGGTGGACGACGCCCTCGCCAGCCCCGATGGAGGCCCCCTGAAGCTGTTCGAGAGCGGCGCCATCCTGTTCCACCTGGCCGAGCGTTACGGCGAGGAGTTCGACCCCCAGGGGCCCGGCGGGGCTGAGGGGGCCGCCGCCCGGAGATCCCTGACGGTCCAGTGGCTCCTGTTCGCCAATGCCAGCCTCGGTCCGGCGATGTTCCAGCTGGAAGCGCGGCCGGAGGAGTTCGCCCGCCAGCTCGCCACGGTCGATGGGCTGCTGGCGGCAGGCCCCCACCTGCTCGCCGGCACCTGGGGTGATCCCGGCTGGGGAGCGGCCGATTGCGTGCTGCAGTCGTACCTGGCCTACATCCCCCTCTTCTGCCCCCAGGTGGACCTCAGCCCCTATCCGGCGGTGCAGGAGGCCATTGAAGCCACCAGCAACAGGCCCACCTACCAGAAGGCGATGGGGGTGGGTTGAGCATCGGCTCCGGCCAGCACTCCTGGATCTGGAGGGGTCACCGCCTCGATCTGCTGGCCGAGCGGGCTGTGTGGGACCCGCAGCAGCGCACGCTGCTGGTGGCGGATCTCCATCTCGGCAAAGCCGAAGTGTTCCAGGCCCATGGCGTGGCCCTACCCAGCGATGGGGATGCCGCCAACCTCAATGCCCTGTTGGAGCTGGCCCACCACTTCCTTCCCGAGCAGGTGGTGGTGCTCGGGGATCTGATCCATGGTCGGGTGGGCATCACCGCCGAACTGCGGCAGAAACTGGTGGCCCTTCCCGAACTACTGGGTTGCCCGCTGCGGTTGATCGATGGCAACCACGAACGGGGCAGCTGGCTGGAAGGCCTGCCGCGGGAACCTTCTTGTGCCCTCGGCCCCCTTTGGCTCAGCCATGGGCCCGAACCCCGGCCAGACCATCTCAATCTTTGCGGCCACCTGCATCCGGTGGCGGTGGTGGGCCATGGGGCCGACCGGCTGCGGCTGCCCTGCTTCGCCTATCGGCGAGGGGGGGATCGAGGAAGCCGTGGTCCGAACGGCGAACAACTGGTGCTGCCAGCCTTCGGTTCCTTGACGGGAGGCCATCCCTGCTCAGAGGTTGAGGGCCTCTGGCTGGTGGCCGAGGGAACCGTGGTTCCCTGGCGAACCCCGCGGCCCACCAACGGGCCTCCCTGCCACGCCGGCGATGGAACCTAACCGTTGGTCATCTTGCTTCCGCCCAAGCCGCCGAAACGCTCCAGCAGCGGATCCGCAGCCCAGACCCCGGAAGGGGAAAGCCACCGTTTGAGCAGCAAGCCTGGAGGGCTTACCCCGCAGCCGCCAGAGCCCGCACCACATCACCGCGGGTCAGCACCCCCACCGGGCGCCGCTCAGCATCCAACACAAACAACCGCTGGGTGGAGCGGTCGTGCAACAGCTTGGCCGCTGCCGGCAACTGGGTTGTGGCTTCGCAGGCATGGGGGTGGTAGCCCATCACATCGGCCACGGTGCTGCCCAGCACCTGGTGCACCTGCCGGTCCCACGCGAGCGGATTGCGCAGATAAATCACCGCATCGAGGAGCATCACGTAGGGGCCGGCATCGAAGCCGCTTTCGCGCACCATCAGGTCGGTTTCGGTGAGCTCACCCACCAACTCACCCGCTTCGCCAACCACCGCCAGACCGCTCACGTGGTGCTCGCTCATCAACTTCACCGCCTCCTGAAGGGGCGTAGCGCCCTGCACGCTGAGCACCGGGCTGGTCATCACCTCCGCCACCGACCGTTCCACCACCATCCCCGAATCCTGCCGTTGCGGTTCCCCCATTGTGAGGGCGGGCCTGCCGCCCTGAAAGGCCGGCGGGCAGGATGGTCACACGCCTGAATCCGGTGGCCCCGCCGCCTGCTTTGCCCGTGGGAGTGCCCGTGCTGCGCCGTCTCGCCGACCTGCTCACCATCGGCCGGGCCCTGCTCGGACTGCCGCTGCTCCTGGCTCTTTCGGGCGGATACGCCGACCTGGCCTGGGGGCTGCTGCTGCTGGGTGCCCTCAGCGATGCGGCCGATGGGGCCCTGGCCCGCCGCGCCGGCGGTGGTTCGGTCTGGGGAGCCCGGCTCGATCCCCTCACCGACAAGATCCTGATCAGTGCGCCGCTGATCTGGCTAGCGGCTCTGGGGGTGCTGCCCATCTGGGCGGTGTGGCTGTTGCTGGCCCGGGAGCTGCTGATCTCCGGCTGGCGCGCCGGCCAGGGCAGCGGCGGTCCCGCCTCCCTGGCGGGCAAGGCGAAGACGATCCTGCAGTTTCTTGCCCTGCTGCTGTTGCTCTGGCCCGCTGACTGGACCCTCGGGGTGCCGGCTGGAGCAGCAGGGGGCTTCGGGCTACCGGTGCTGATGCAGGTGATCGGCTGGTGGCTGTTCTGGCCCTCGCTGCTCCTAGCACTCAGTTCAGCCTGGGGATATCTGCGGCAGGGACGGCTTGAGGAAAGAACTTGATGGCGAAGTGGGAGCCTCTCTGCAACAGCAATGAGCACCCTTCTTTGCCGATCGATTCACCGCAATCTCAAACTCCATGCAGGGTCTCGATGCAGGGTTCAGCGTGATCGCGATACCGGCAGAGCCGCTATCGCGATCAACCGGCCAGCAGGGCCTCATCAGCGGAGAAATCGGGGCTGGTGGGCAGCTGCAGGGCGTAATCGTTGGTGTAACTGTCCACCAGGGTGGCCTCCAGATCGAAGCCCGGCTCCCAGGCCAGCTCGCGCCGCACCCGGGTGATATCGGTGAGGAAGTGGGCCAGGCGCAAGGGAAAGGCCTTGCGGGCTTTCTTGTCGAGCGCGGCGGGATCGAAGCTGCGGATCTCCACAGCGGCAGGATCCTTGCCGGCGGCCCGAGCGGCGGCCTGAACCAGGCCACGGAAGGTGATGCCCTGGCGGCCGCTGCAGTTGTAGATGCGGTTGGCGGCGGCCTCAACCTCGATCGAGCGAGCCATCGCCGCCGCCAGATCGTTCACATGGCCCAGTTGGGTGATCGTGCTGCCATCCCCCGGCAGGGGCACGGGCCGGCCATGCACGATGCGGTCGAAGAACCAGCCCTCCACGGGGTTGTAGTTGCCCGGACCCACGATGTAGGTGGGCCGGAAGCCTGTGAAGGGGATGCCCTGGCTGCGCAGCCAGGCCTCGGTTTCGGCCTTGCCGGCGTGGCGGCTGGCCGGATCGGTAGGGCTGTCCTCATCGAGGGGCCACAACTCGCTGTCGGCGTAGACGCCGGCTGAACTCACGTACACGAAGCGATGGCTTGGCGCCCCGGTGCGCGCGATCACGGCGCTGGAATCCTCCTGGGTGCGGCCGGAGCTGTCCACGATCACATCGAAACGACGCCCTTCCAGGAGCTGCAGACCCTCCGGGGTGCCGCGGTCGCCCACTAGGTGTTCCACCCCGGCGGGCACGGGCTGCTTACCGCGAGTGAACAGGGTGAGGGAATGGTCGGCGTCCTGCAGCAGCCGCACCAGCGGCTTGCCCACGAAGCGGGTACCGCCCATCACCAGGATGTCCATGCCGAAACCCGCGGGCGGGCCGTGAAACCGGCCGCCATTCAAACCCCCTGTCGGCGGGGTGGGCGGTGGCCCGGCCCGGCTGGGGGCCTTGGTGGCCCGGCTCCTTTCATCGGGGTGATGCCGGGGACGATGGTTGGGATGGGACCCCATCAGCCAACCGGGCCGACACAATCAACAACCACCCTCAAGAGGCCGCCATGCCGATCGGAACCGCCTGGACCGCCCAGCCGGCCGTGCTGGCGAGCAGCGGGGGCTACCGCCATTTCGCACTGATCGGCGAGCGAGGCCGGGGCCGGGATCGGGCGGTGGAGCTAGCGGCGGTGCTGGAGCGTTCCTTCCGGCTGGTCGTGCCGCTGCGGAGCCTGCGCGACCGGCAGCTCTGGCAGCCTGGCTGGCAGTCCCTGCGCCGCCCCATGCAGATCATCCCCGCCATCGACCTGCTCGACGGCCAATGCGTGCGGCTGCATCAGGGCGATTACGACCAGGTGACCCACTTCTCAGGCGATCCGGTGGCCCAGGCCCTGGCCTGGCAGCGGCAAGGAGCCGAACGGCTCCACCTCGTGGATTTGGACGGGGCCCGCAGCGGCGAACCGGTGAACGACGCGGTGGTGCGGGCGATCGTGGCGGCGCTCGCCATCCCGGTGCAGCTCGGTGGCGGGGTGCGGAGTGTGGAGCGGGCCGAGGCCCTGCTGGCGATCGGCCTCGACCGGGTGATCCTCGGCACCGTGGCGATCGAGCAACCGGCCCTGGTTCGGGATCTGGCCGCCCGCCATCCGGGACGCATCGTGGTGGGCATCGATGCCCGCAACGGCCGGGTGGCCACCCGCGGCTGGCTGGAGGAGAGCGATGTGGAAGCGGAGGCCCTAGCGGCGAGCTTCGAAGGCAGCGGCGTCGCCGCCCTGATCACCACCGACATCGCCACCGATGGCACCCTGGCCGGACCGAACCTCCCCTTTCTGCGGCGGATGGCACAGGCCAGCTCCATTCCGGTGATCGCCTCCGGCGGCATCGGCGATCTCACGGATCTGCTCAGCCTCCTCTCCCTGGCGCCCCTCGGGGTGGAAGGGGTGATTGTGGGCCGAGCCCTCTACGACGGTCGGGTCGATCTGGCCGAGGCCCTGCAGGCGATCGGTCCGGCCCGCCTGCAGGATCCGGACAGCCTGCCGATCGCCTGACCTCCAGGAGCGGCCGGCCGGTCGGCTGGAAACCGGCCGAGCCGAGCTTGGGAACCGCAGGCCATGACTTGACAACCGGATAAAAACAGTTCCTAGATCAGCTGACCTATAACGGATCGACGCACGAGATCCAAGCCGCGTGGCCCTCGCCACTTTTCCTGTTGGGGCTTCCCCTGCCAAGGACACCCAAATCAGCTCCGACGGGCTCGCCCACAGCGACGCTGGTCGACCGACCAACGTGGAGGAGGTGTACCAGCGTTGCCGCCACCTCGGCATGCGTCTCAGCCGGCAGCGCCGCATGGTGCTCGATCTGCTCTGGGCCGAGCGCAGTCACCTCAGCGCCCGCGACATTTTCGAGAAGCTCAATGATTTGGGTCGCAATATCGGCCATACCTCCGTCTATCAGAACCTTGAGGCCCTGCAGTCGGCCGGGGTGATCGAATGCATCGACCGGGCCAGCGGCCGCCTGTATGGCTATCGGGCCGATCCCCACAGCCACCTGACCTGCGTCGAGTCCGGATCCATCACCGACCTTGACGTGGAGCTGCCCAACGAGCTTCTCCGCCAGATCGAGGCCGCCACGGGATTCGCCATCGAGAGCTACACCCTCCATCTCAGTGGCCGGCGCCGTCCTTGAGGAGCCACGCCACAAGGCCTCAGGCCTGGATGGAACGCCTGCCGCTCGTTACGGTGTGAGCTCACCCGCTCTCCCGACCGTGAGCCGCCGCAAGGCTGAGCCCGGCCCATGGCTACTTCTCTTCGCCGAGCCCCTGCAGCGTGAGGGATTGCAGCGCTGGCTGGAGGACGACCCGGCGGGTTATCGGGTCACGGCGGATCCCGCCCAAGAGGGCCTTTCCCCGCGGCTGCTGATCTGGAGTGTCACCAGCCCACCGCCAGCGGAGCGACTCGAGGCCGAAGCCCGCCAGCTGCTCGATCGCTGGCAACCCGCGCCGCTGCTGCTCCTGCTCCCGGAGGGCCACCGCTACCCCCAGCGGCTGCTGCTGAGTCTGCCGGTGCAGGGCCTGCTGGAGCAGCCTGAGCCCAGCCTGCTGCGCCAGAGCGTGGCCACCCTTCTAGCCGGTGGAAGGGTGGTGGAGATCGCCCCGGCCTCGGGACCGCCACCGCCGCCGCCTGAGCGGCCACCCCTGGGTCTGGGGGAATGGCTGCTGGTGAGTGGCCTCCAACAGATCGATGCGGAACTGCGCATCTGCTCGGCCCTGCTCGACCCGCTGCCCGCCAACCCCCTGACCCAGCTGCTGCTGGAGGGCCGGCGCCGGGAACTGCGGGCGGCCCGCTCCCTGCTGCTCTGGCTCTGGGGGCCCCTGCAGATGGCCTGGAGCCCCGGGGAGGCCGGCTGGGAGCCGGCGGCGCCTGTTGCAGGATCCGCTTCAGCGGCCCGGCTCGGGTTTCGCGGCTCCCCAGGTCCCAAGGGCAGCGCCGGCGCGGGCCAGCCGGTGCTCCACAGCGAAGCAACGCCCGGCCAGGGAGGGGTGAGCCTCACCCTGCGCCAGCGCACCGCCGACGGCATCTGGCAGGCCCTGCGGGAGCGCCTCAGCCAGGCGGCCAGCCAGGGGCCCGACAATCGCAGTGGCGAGCTGCTGGCCTTCGATGGTCTTCATCCCAACCGTCGCAGCGATCTGCTGCTGGCCCTGCTTGAACAGTTCGAACTGCTGCGCCGGCGGCTCCAACACCAGGAGATCGGCGGCGACGCGCTGATCCTGGCCTGGAACGAGCTGCAGCCGGAGCTACGGCGCCAGGCCCTGCGCCGGATGGCCGGCTCCTACGTGCAGCTGCCGAACGAGGGGAAACTCCGCCCCGTGGCCGACACCCTGGTGGGATCGGCCGATTTTGCTGTGCTGGATCCGGAACTCCCCGATCCCAGGGCCATGCTCACCACCCTCCTGCAGGCCCGTCCGCTGCTGGTGGAGGGGCGGCTGCTGGGCCCCGATGAACCCCAGGCGGTGCTGTATCTGGAAATGTTGCTGGCCAACTGGCTGGTGCGCAGTGCCGAGCTGATCAGCGCCGAGGTGCTCGCCGCCTGTGCCGAGTGGCCCGAGCTGCGGCGCTACCTGCTGCGGCCCGACCTGCTAGCCACCCGCAACCTCGAACGGCTGCGCAACCAGCTCAACAGCCAGCAGCGCTGGAGCAGCTGGATCACCCGCCCTGTGCAGCTCTACGAAAGCCGGCGGCCGCTCTTCCGCCTCGAAGCCGGGGCGATCGACACCATCACCCTCACCGAGCCGAGGGACCGGGAATTGCGGCAGTTGCCCTGGCTCCAGCAACTGGTGACCCTGGCCTTAGAGGCCCGGGATGCCCTTGCCCCCCAGGTGCAGAGCCTCATCCGGTCCTTCGGCGACTTGGTGGTGGTGGTGCTCACCCAGGTGGTGGGCCGGGCGATCGGACTGGTCGGGCGTGGCATTGCCCAGGGGATGGGACGCAGCCTCGGCCGAACCGAACGGAGCTGAAAGACGACGGGCACAATGGTGCCCAGCCGTCAGCGGGACTTGCCCCACACCAACGATCAGCGCCGCCCAGCGCCCCCGATGGTCCCGGAGATCCAGCCATTCCTGGCCATCGATGGGATCCCCGCTTCAGGGGCATCATCGCGGCGGTGGCTGCAGGCAAGATGGCGCCGCACCCTCGGGGCATTCGCCGCACTGCTCCTGCTCCTGGCGGTGGGTCTGGGGTCCGGCTCACCCGCCGCAGCCAGCCTGGACAACGACCGTTATGACGGCAACATCTTCTCCCTCTACGCCGGCAACGGCTCGCTGGTACCGCCGCGAAGCAGCCTGGCCCTGGCCCTGGAGCAGCACCGGGTCGCTGTGGTGGTGTACTACCTCGATGACAGCAGCGTGAGCAAGCGATTCGCGCCGGTGGTGTCGGAGCTGCAGCGGCTCTGGGGTAACAACGTCGAGCTGATCCCCCTGGTCACCGACCCCCTGCGTCCGGGCGGCAAGGCCGCCGCCGGTTCCCTGCCCGCCGGGGATCCCTCCCGCTACTGGAGCGGCCTGATCCCCCAGGTGGTGGTGTTCGACCGCCAAGGCCAGGTGGTGTTCGATGCCAGCGGCCAGGTGGAGGTGGATCGGATCAATGGGGCGGTGAGCCAGGCCACCGGTCTGCCGCTGCCGGCCCCCTCGGGCCTGGACAGCACGCGCAGCTTCAATGAGCTCAACAGCGAAGTGGTGAGCGGCAGCCGATGACCCCTTCCTCCGCCGGCGATCCCGCCCCCGCGCCGGCACAGCGCCGCGAGAGCGACAGCCTCGGGCCTGTGATGGTGCCGGCGGATCACTACTGGGGCGCCCAGACCCAGCGCTCGATCCATTTCTTTCCCTTCGGCCAGCCGATGCCGCTGGCGGTGTTGCATGCCTTCGGCGAGCTCAAGGCCGCCTGCGCCGAGGTGAATCGCGACCTGGGCCGCCTGGATCCCGCCCTGGCCGCGGCGATCGTGGCAGCTGCGGAGCAGGTGGCCGGCGGCGAACTGGATCGCGAGTTCCCGCTGAAGATCTGGCAGACGGGCTCCGGCACCAAAACCAACATGAATGCCAATGAGGTGATCGCCAACCGGGCGATCGAGGCCCTCGGCGGCGCGCTGGGCAGCAAGCAGCCGGTGCATCCCAACGACCACGTGAACCTGAGCCAGTCGAGCAACGACACCTTCCCCACCGCCCTGCATATGGCCGTGGCGCTTGAAGTGGAAGGACGACTGATCCCGGCGGTGGAGGCGCTGCGATCACTCCTGGCCCAGCGGGCGGAGCAATGGGCGGAGGTGATCAAGATCGGCCGCACCCATCTCCAGGATGCGGTGCCCCTGCGGCTGGGCCAGGAGTTCGGCGGCTATGCCGCCCAGCTCGATCTCGGCCTCGACACCCTGCGCGCCAGCCTGCCCCAGGTGTTGCAGCTGGCGATCGGCGGCACGGCTGTGGGCACTGGGCTCAATGCACCACTCGGCTTCGGCGAAGCGGTGGCGGCCCGGCTGGCGGAGCGGCTAGAGCTGCCCTTCACCAGCGCCCCGAACAAGTTCCAAGCGCTGGCGGGGCATGAACCCCTGGCGGCTGCCCATGGGGCCCTCACGGTGCTGGCGGGAAGCCTGATGAAAATCGCCAATGACATCCGCTGGCTGGGCAGCGGTCCCCGCTGTGGCCTGGGTGAGTTGAGACTTCCGGAGAATGAACCCGGCTCCTCGATCATGCCGGGCAAGGTGAATCCCACCCAGTGCGAGAGCCTCACCATGGTGGCCCTGCAGGTGATGGGCAACAACACCGCCGTGCAGATGGCCGCCAGCCAGGGCAACTTCGAGCTGAATGTCTTTAAGCCGCTGATCGCCCACAATCTGTTGGAGAGCATCGAGCTCCTCAGCGGCGGCTGTGAGGGGTTCCGGCGCTTCTGCATCGAGGGGATCGAACCCGACCGAACCAGGATCGAGGCGCTGCTGGCGGGCAGCCTGATGCTGGTCACCGCCCTTACACCCGCGATCGGCTACGACAAGGCCGCCGCCATCGCCGAACACGCGCACCACAAGGGCCTCACCCTGCGGGAGGCCGCCTTGGGGCTAGGGCACCTGAGCGGTGAGGAATTTGATTCGCTGGTGCGGCCCGAGCGGATGGTTTGATCGGGGTCAAACCGGCCGCAGCCCATCACCCCCCCGCGTAAAGCCCCGACCCCACGATCAGCACCTCCCCACCCGGCGCCACCACCCGTCGCAGATAAGTGGTTTTGCGCTCCGGCAGCTTTGAAGCCGAAGGGCGCGGCCAGTTGTAGGTGGTCCAGGTGGATCCATCCCTGAGCACCGCCTTGAGAGAAGCGGCGGCAATGGCGCGTTCGGCTGGATCAGGCCACCTGAGCAGGCTGCGGCCCTCCAGGGCCGGGAAGGCGGGGTTGAGCAGCAGGGTGCCGCTGCGATCGAGCACGAACACGTAGGTGTCCTGATAAAAGAAGGGTCCGAGCGGATCGCGCAACGCCGCGAAGGCCCCGCGACCCTCCCGTTGCAGCAGCGTCGCAGCGCTCTCCACCGCATCCACCACGAAGGCCTTCACCATCGGCGGTTCATACAGGCCTGAGAGCACCAGGTAGGTGCGGCCCGAAGGCGCCGTGACCCGCTCCACGTAGGTGGCCTTCCACACCGGCCGGCGGTCACCGGCGATCGGACGGCGCCACTGGTAATGCACCCAGCCCCGGCCGCTCGGGGATTCGGCCACCGCCAGGATCTGGCGGCCGAAGGGCTTGCCGCCCAGGTCCTGAAACTCCCTGTAGTTCAGACCCTCGCCACGCAGGTCGGGGGGATACACCACGCTCCTGCCATCGCTGCCGAGCACCACGATGTAGGACTGGCCCTCGAACCAGGGGGCGCCCCGCCGGCGGAAGGCCGCGAAGGCCTCCTCCCCGCGCGTGCGCACCTCGGCGGCGGCTGCTTCCACGCGGTTCACCAGCGCCTGAACTTGGGTATCGGCATCGAAAGAGTCGGCAGCGCCAGCGGCCGGTCCAGGAGCCGGGGCCGCGGGTTTGGCGGCGGCGGGTTTGGAAGACGAAGGGGCTGCCGTCGGAATCTGGGCCAGAGCGGCAGCGTTCGGCCGATGCGGGGCGGGCAGGGCAGGTCGGCGAACGGCTTGCTGAGCTGATCCCGAAGTCTCGACAAAAGCGACGGGATGGGCCTGCAGGCCCCGCTGAGGATCGATGGGAGAGGCGGTGGCCGATCTCTGGCCGGGGCTGCCAAGCATCAGGAGGGCCAACGTGGCTGCGGCCACAGGCCCCGAAACCCTGGGGCCTGGTAGGGGCGGCTCCTGCGCTGCTCGCACCGATTGCCGCCGCGCACCTTCCGATTCCCCCATCCCGCGGCCATCCCGGCATTCGCTCCGCAGAATGCCACGCTCCCGCCAAACCGCCACCGGCCGCCCCCAGCCCGTTCCGTTCCGAAGTCGGCTCCAGAGCGCCGCGGGGCTCAGAGCAGATTCGCCGCCAGCTCCGCCAGCTCGGAGCGCTCACCCCGCAGCAGGCTCACGTGGCCGGCCAGCGGTTGGCCCTTGAAGCGCTCCACCAGCCAGGTGAGGCCGTTGCTCTCAGCATCCACATAAGGATTATCGATCTGATAGGGATCACCGGTGAACACGATCTTGGTGCCCTCGCCCACCCGGGTCACGATCGTCTTCACCTCATGGGGCGTGAGGTTCTGCGATTCATCCACCACCATGAACTGCCGCGGAATCGAGCGACCGCGGATGTAGCTGATCGCCTCCACCTCCAGCAGACCCATGCCCTTGAGATCGGCCCAGCTGTTGCGGGGCCCCCGCTGGCCACCCCGCCCCCCCTGGTGGCCACCGCCCTCCTCGCCGCCGAGCAGAAAATCGAGGTTATCGATGATCGGCTGCATCCAGGGGGCCATTTTCTCCTCGAGATCGCCCGGCAGAAAGCCCATCTCCTTGCCCAGCGAAATCACCGGCCGGGTCACCAGTAGCCGCTCATAGAGGCGTTCATCAGCAACCTGGTGCAGACCGGCCGCCAGGGCGAGCAGGGTCTTGCCGGTGCCCGCCTTGCCCACCAGGGTGACCAGGGGCACGGAGGCATCCAGCAGGAGATCGAGGGCAAAGGTCTGCTCCCGGTTGCGGGGCTGGATCCGACCCAACCGCACCTTCGGAGCCCGCTGGAGAGGTAGTAAAACGGCCTGGCTGGCCTGAAAGCGGGACAACAGGGTGTGATTGGGCTGGGCCCGATCCACCAGGGTCACCCCTTCATTGGCCTGCAGCAGGGGCCGGCTGCCATCAGCTGCTGGGGGGAGTTCATCGAGGGGCAGGCCTCCGGTCTTGACCCGATCCATCTGGTCGGCACTCACCCAGAGCTCGCAGACTCCGGAGTAGAGGTCGGCGATGTCCACCTTGTCGGTGGTGTAGTCCTGCGCAATCAGGCCCACCGCATCAGCCTTGATCCGCAGGTTGGTGTCCTTGGTGACGAGCACCACCGGCGGCCGGGTGCCCACCACCTGCTCCAGCCTCTGCTCGAGCGCCACCGCCAAGATGTTGTTGTCGCCATTGCCACCCCGCAGCTCGGGCGGCAGCTGGGCCAGGGTCTCATTGCGGCAGAACACCACCTTGATGGTGCCGCCGGTTGCTGCATCGATCGTTACCCCATCGGCCAGGTTGCCCTTCTCGCGCAGCTCATCCAGCAGCCGCGACACCAGGCGAGCATTGCGGCCCTTCTCCGAGGGATCCCGCTTGAAGCGGTCGATCTCCTCCACCACCTCGATCGGCACCACCACGTTGTTGTCCTCGAAGCGGGTCAGCGCCGAGGGG
>JAPLIE010000179.1 GCA_026389265.1 Cyanobacteriota bacterium
GGGCCATTACGCCGCCCCGATCGGCTGGATCGACAGCGAGGGGGATGCCGACCTGCGGGTGGCGATCCGCAGCGGCACCCTGCGGGGTCACCGGCTGGAGCTCACCGCCGGAGCTGGCCTGGTGCGCGGCTCCCGGGCCGAAAAGGAACTCCAGGAGGTGGCCCTCAAGCTCGGGGTGCTGCAGCATCAGCTGAACCTGCCGCTGCGGGCGGGCAGCGATCCAGGCGCCCTGCGGGCCTGATCTCCATACGGGCCGCGCTCAGAGCGCCAGCAAGCGCGCGATGGTGAGATCGGCCAGGGGAATGCCGCCGAGCCTTTCCACCTCGCGCACCCCGGTGGGACTGGTCACATTGATCTCGCTGAGGCGCCCATCGATCACATCGATGCCCACAAAGAAGAGCCCCTCGGCGCGCAGCACCGGCGCCAGTTCAGCGCAGATCTCCCGTTCCGCCTCACTCAGAGCGGCAGCTTCCGGAGCTCCGCCCACCGCCAGGTTGCTGCGGAATTCGCCGCCCGTCGGCACCCGGTTCACCGCTCCAAGCGGCTCGCCATCCACCAACAGGATCCGCTTGTCGCCCGCCTTCACCCCCGGCAGGAAGGCCTGCACCATCACCGGCAGGGCCTCCATCTGGGTAACCAGCTCCAGCAGGGCCCGCAAGCCCGGCGTACCGGCGGCGGCGAACACCACCCCCTGGCCGGCCCGGCCTCCAAGCGGCTTGAGCACCACCTCGCCGTGCTCGGCCGTGAAGGCCTGCAGCTCATTCACCCGGCTGCTCACCAGGGTGGGGGCCATGCGGTGGCTGAAGCGAAGCGAGCCCAGCTTCTCGTTCCAGGCGCGCAGGGCCGCTGGCCGATTGATCACCCGCACGCCACGGCGTTCAGCCAGATCCAGCAGATGGGTGGCATAGAGGTAGGCCTCGTCCACCGGCGGATCCTTACGCATCCACACGGCCTGGAAGTGGTCGAGCGGCAGCAGTGTGGGCTCGCCGAGGCTGTACCAGGGCTGAGGCACCTCCCAGCCGGCTGCGGTGCAGCGGATCGGGGCGAGGCTCACAGGCTGGGCGCGGGCCCAGGCGCGATGGCCACCGCCACCGGCACCCCCGGGGAGGCCGGCGGCAGTCCGCTCCGGGGGCACCGGATCGGCGACCGCCGCGAGATCAGCGGGAGAGCACACCCAGGCTTGCAGACCCGCCCTTTCCGTTGCCTGGATCAGGGCCACGCTGGAATCCTTGGCCGGGTTGAGGCGGGTGATCGGATCGATCACGAAGAGATGACCCTCCCGGGCCACGGAGGCGGCGCTCACGCCTCAATGCCAAGGAGCTGGTTGAGCCAGCCGGTGCGATCGAGTTCCATCAGGTCGTCGCAACCGCCGATGGCGCGATTGTTGACGAAGATCTGGGGGAGGGTGGTACGGCCTTCGGCCCGGCGGGTCATGGCCTGGCGGGCCATTTCATCACCATCGATCATGTATTCGTTATAGATCACACCCTTGCGATCCAGCAGACCTTTGGCGCGGATGCAGTAAGGGCAGAAGCGCCAGGTGTAAATCTCCACCTTCAGGCCCCCTTCCTCGCCCCCAAGCTCTTGATTCCGACCGGCTTCTGGAGCGGGACTGGGTTGTTGTGCCATCCGGTGCTGCCGATCTCCAGGCTCGAAGAAGTTGTTGGTCAGTTTAGATCGTTCTCTCAGCAAGAGCATGGTCCTCTCAGCAAAAGCATTGTCGCGACCCTTCTGCCCACTAGCAGGGTGCCATCGCCGGGCCGGGGGCGCCACCCAGCCCCATCGATCCCGGCTGGTACGGTCAGGAAACGTTGAACCGGCTCCGGTGCTCGACCTCACCGACTTCAAGCGCGACCTCTCGGAACTCACCGATCGCCTGGGCCATGCCCAGGACTGTCTTTGACGTACCGGCCCTGAAAGCCCGCCAGCGGGATCTGGAGCAGCTGGCCTCCCAGAGCGACTTCTGGGACGACCAGAAACAGGCCCAGTCCAAGATGCGCCAGCTCGATGAGGTGAAGGCCCAGCTCGAGCAGCTCGGCCGCTGGCAGGCCGCCATCGAGGACGGGCGCGCCACCCTGGAGCTCTATGACCTCGAACCCGACGCCGACCTCCTGGAGGAATCCAACACCGCCCTGCAGGGCCTCAAGGCGGATCTCGACCGCTGGGAGCTTGAGCGCCTGCTGAGCGGCACCTACGACAAGGAGGGGGCGGTGCTCAGCATCAACGCCGGCGCCGGCGGCACCGACGCCCAGGACTGGGCGCTGATGCTGATGCGGATGTACACGCGCTGGGCCGAGGACCACGGCATGAAGGTGAGCGTGGATGAGCTGAGCGAGGGCGAAGAGGCGGGGATCAAGAGCTGCACGATTGAGATCGATGGCCGCTACGCCTACGGCTACCTGCGCAATGAAAAGGGCACCCACCGGCTGGTGCGCATCTCGCCGTTCAACGCCAACGACAAACGTCAGACGAGCTTTGCCGGGGTGGAGGTGATGCCAAGAATTGACCAGGACGTGAAACTAGACATCCCCGACAAGGACCTGGAGATCACCACCTCCCGCTCCGGCGGCGCCGGCGGCCAGAACGTGAACAAGGTGGAGACGGCCGTGCGCATCCTCCACGTCCCCACAGGTCTGGCGGTGCGCTGCACCCAGGAGCGCTCCCAGCTTCAGAACAAAGAGAAGGCGATGGCCCTGCTGATGGCGAAGCTGCTGGTGATTGCCCAGGAGCAGCGGGCCGCCGAGATCTCCGACATCCGCGGTGACATCGTGGAGGCGGCGTGGGGGAACCAGATCCGCAACTACGTGTTCCACCCCTACCAGATGGTGAAGGATCTGCGCACCCAGCAGGAAACCACCGACGTGCAGGGGGTGATGGACGGCGACCTCGATCCCTTCATCCAGGCCCTGCTGCGCCAGGGCGTGGAGGTGGGGGCGGAACCGGAGACTTAAGCCGCCCATGGCGGCATGCCGTTCATGGCGAGGCTGGGCGCCGCAGAGCCAGCAGCCGCAGGCCAACCCCAACAGCCACCGGCAGACCCAGCCACTGCAGGCCAATCTCCGCCGCCAGGCGCACGCCCATGCCGCTGCGACTGGAGAGCGTCCAGCCCTTACCCAGCAGGCCCAGGTTCACCGCCGTGGTGGTTAGACAAGCTGCCAGCACCAGCAGGGCCAGCAGCAGCAAGGCAGCCAGCCCCTGACTGACAAGCAGCTGATGGGGAGATGCCGGCCTCCGTTCCCCCCAGGTTGCCGCGGAGGTGAGCAGGATCGCCAGGAGTAGTCCCCAACGCACACCCCAGCCGCTGAACTCCCCCGGCTCGATCGGCATGTCCACGCTGAAATGGCGCACCAGCCTGAAAACGACCAACGAAGTGACCAGGGCCACCGGAATGCCTGCCGCGCCTGCCAGCAGTCGAGCGAACCGCGCGGAACGGATCATGGCAGCGCTATCCAGCCTGCCCCCAGGAGCGGCAGCAATGCCCGGGTGGCTGGCTCCTGCCCTGGCCGATACCAGAATGGACCCGGGCGCTCGATCGCCAGGGGCACAAGCCCAGGCAGCCGCATGGGCGTGGAAGGACGGCCGAGCACTTGGGCCAGGCCTGCGGGGCCCTGCTCCGGCCTCGGCCAGGCCATCCAGGGGAACCTGACGACCCTGTTGTCGCGCCAGCCCATCCGAGGCAGCTCATGGAGACCCTCCTCGACCCTCCGAACGGTAAACAGCAGATTGTTGTGCATGTGGAAGTCGCTGAGCGGTGAATCAGCCACGCTCCAGCCCAACTGATAGCCCACGAAAAGGTTGTGGTCGACACGCACGCGATGGCTCGGCCCACCCAACAGCTTCAACAAAACGCCGTTGCCATAGGCAGGCTCCTGCCTGGAATGGAGAAACACGTTGCCGCTGATCCGCAACGGTCCCTGCCGGACGGGGCTGATGCCGAGGCTGTCCCAGGGATCCACAAACAGATTGTTGCGTACATCAAGATGGATGGCCGGCCCGTCGAATTCGATCCCATCATCGGTGGTGTAGGCGATCAAGTTGGCTTCGATGCGATTGTGCCCGCCGACGGGAGAAAGCTTGATGCCATCTCCAGCCTGGGTGATGATGTTGCTACGCACCAAAATGTCGCGGCCGCCCATCCAGGTAAGCGAGCAATTGGAATAGGGATAGACCTCCTTCCAGGTGAGCCAACCGTGGCGACGCCATTCGTACAGGGGGTAGCAATGGCTCAGGTTGTGTTCCACCAGCACATCCTTGACCGGACGCAGGCCCGAGGATTGTTTGATCGCCACGTCGGCACCGCTAAACAGGTTGCCCACGATCCGAACATGGCTGGTGTTCCACAGCTGGATCGCGGCTGTCACAGGGAAATCGAAGCTCAGATCACGGATCTCCACGTAAGGCGCCTCAACCCAGAGGCTGGCCACCTGGTGACCGCCTGAGCGCAGGCGAGCCGGAATCTCCCGGTTGATCTCCAGCCGATGCTGGCTGGGGGAACTGCCGTCCGGGAGGCAGAGACGGAGCTGCTCGCCGCTGGTCATCTGAAAAGTAGGCCAGGCTCCCGGCCGCTGACAGACGTCGTCGAACTGGGATGGCGATCCGGCCCGAAAGGCCATCACCCCATCCACGCGAAGGGCATCCACCCGCCACGGCACCCTGGTTTCAAAGGTGCGTCTCCCCTGGGGAATCCAACGCCAGGAGCTGGTCAGCGCGGGCTCGGCCGTGCCGGAGATCAGCGCCGTGCCTGGCACTGCCGCCTTCAAGATCAGAGGCCGTCCTGGGCTTCCCGCGCGCCGCAGTCGGATGGTTTCGCGATAGACCCCAGGCCAGATCAACACCGTTTCACCAGCGGTGGCTATGTCGACCCCTCGCTGGATCGTGCGCACAGCCAACGCTCTTGTGCTGCCCGGCCAGGCGTCGAGGCCATCGGGTGCCACATGCACCACCCCCCGCCGCAGCCATGGCGTGGGAGGTTGCAGGTAAACCAGCACTGCGGACAGGCAGGCCGTGGCCGCTAGTGCCGATCGTGGCCGCGAGCTGCCCTGAAGCAGGGCCCTCACGCCTCAAACGGCAGGGAGCGCCGCACCACCACCGCCAGCAGCAGGCTGAGCGGGAAAATCTCGGTCAAGTTCAAGGTCAGCGAGCAAAGCAGGAACAGCCCCAGGAATGGACGCGCTGTTCGATCCCGCCAGATACAGAAGAAAATCAGTCCCAGGAAGGCGCCAAGGGCAAGCAGACCCCCTTGAATCAAAAGGAGGATCCACATGGAATCGGTGGAATGGAGCACCTCGGGCATCGACAGGTTGGCCGAGAGCCATGGGTTAGATGCCAATGTCTCCTCAATTCGCAGTGCCAGCACGCCGCCGCTGCCAAGCCCGCGACCAAACAACAGTTCGGGCCAGCTGGCCGAATGCCAGGAGGCCAGCATCAGGGCTCCACGGCCAGTCAACGAATCCATCAACCCGGGACGTCCCAGCAGGTGGGGAAGACTCAGCAGCAAGGCCAGGCTGCCGCCAGCCCCCAGCAGCAAGCCGCCAACGCGGCGATAAAGGAGCCTGTCCCGGAGCAGCCGCTCCAGCGAGGGCATCCCCAGAAGCAGTGCCATGGCAAACAAACCCGTACCTGAGCGGGCCAGCAGCAGTTGGGGCAGCACAGCAGCCACTAAGAGCCGGTGATGCCAACCCCTGTCAGAAAAGCCAAGGCAGAAGGCCAGCATCAGCACCATCACGACGCCGAGCGTGTTGGGCATCGTCACCAGGCCCACCATCCTTCCCGGCAGAGGCAGGCCGTGGAGCTGCGACATCCGGCTCAGGGGCAGGCCCCGCATCGATTCCAGGATCAGGACGGGCAGATGAAGCAGGATCATCGCCGCCAAACTATTGCAAAGCAGCTGCCGCCGCCGGGGGGTGAGCAGCCAGCCGACTAGAGGGACTAGGGGCACCCAAAGAGTTCCCACAAGGCCGGTGAGTGCCCCGATGACGGAACCTTGTAGTCCTATCACCAGAGCCACCACCATGGAGATCTGCAGTGGTACCCATGGCACCAGCGATCGCCAGTGGGGTCGAAGCTGCCGATGGCGCAGTATCAGCAGGGCGGAGAACAGCAGCACCCCCACCATGACGCCGTACTTGAGCAGCTTCAGCAGCAGTTCAGCATCGCTGATCTGATAGAAACGAGCCACAGATATACTGTGCATCCTGCTCGGCTGCAAGGTCGATAGTGGAGAGGTTGGGCAGAAAACAGGCAGCCAAAAAGGTTGAATCGAAGCTGGGCAGAAGCGGGCCACTTCTTGTTGATAGACAGCGACATCAATCACGCCAATGCGGCGCAGATAGAAAGGCAAGCCGTTGATCACCCAGGCCACCACAACCGCCACTACCAGCTGCAGGGCCCTCCCGTTGAGCCTGCTCACATAGGCCATTGAGCCAGGGATCGTCGCTGGCGAAGCCGTGGGAGCAGGGACCTGCGGACCGCTGGCGGCTAAGACCCGGGCGGACCGCTGGCCGATCCTGCTTGACAAGGTGAACCACCTCGAAGCTTGGAAATGTATTCGAGACAGGGGCTGGTCCCACCTGGGCAACCAGAGCCAGAGACCCTGCCCTCGCTCCTCCGGGCCCGGGTTGCGCCTGCGGCGGTGCCACACTTTCATCCCAGCCTCCCGAGCCCCATGGCCTCCCCACCCTCCCAGGCCCCGAGCGGCGCTCCCGCTGCCGGCTCTCCCGCGGATGGAACGGCTGCTCCCGCCAGCTTTGTGAAGTTGGCCATGCGCAACATGGTGCGCAAGGGCCGCCAGAGCCTGGTTCACTTCGGCCTCACCGCCCTGGGCTTCACCGGATTCATGGTGTTCGTGGCCTGGTTGGGACGGCCCCACCTGCCCCAGTGAGGCCGACCCCGCCCGTTCAGCGGCAGCCCCCGGCCCCGGAGGTGGATCTGGCTTTCCGCCTGGAAAGCGGCGATGGCCTCTCCCTGCCAGCCGATCTGGCCGACCTGCTGGCGAGGGCCGGCGAGTACGGAGGCGCTGCGGCCGAAGGCTGCTGGCAGCCCCTGTTCAGCCGATGGCTGGCCCAGCTGGCGGGGGAGCTGCCGGCCGAACTCCATGCCAGCGCCTACAGCCTGGGCCTGCTGCTCACCGATGACGCCACCATCGCCGCCCTCAACGGGCAATGGCGCCAGCGCCCCGAGCCCACCGACGTGCTGTCCTTCGCCGCCCAGGAGGAGTGCGAAGACGGCCGACCCCTCCCGCCCCTCCCAGCCGGGCTGGAAACGTGCCTTGAGCTCGGTGACATCGTGATCTCCCTGGAAACCGCCGCCCGCCAGGCGGAAGCCCACGACCACAGCCTCGCCGAGGAGCTGCTGTTCCTCGCCAGCCATGGGCTATTGCACCTGCTGGGCTGGGACCATCCCGATGAAGCCAGCCTCGCCACCATGCTCTCCCGGCAAGAGGCGCTGATCACCGGAGCGTGAGAGGGAAACCTCCGGGAGCCTGGGCCTCTCCGCCCGCGGCCCCGGGACCTCCGGCCGATGTTGCAACGGTGACAAGGGAGTGCCGGCCATGGGCATTAGGGTGCAGAACTGTGGGACCGGTTACCGCGCACCCATGCTCGTTCCAGAACCCTCTCATCCCCCGCTCCGGGACCGAAACAGCCCACGCTCCATCCCCCTGGAATCGGATGGGCATCGCAAGGGACGCCGGATGCGGGTGGGGGCCTGGAAGGTGGCCGGAGACCTGCCCGCCAGTTTCCGCTACGCCGCCCAAGGGCTGGCCTACAGCTTCGCCAGCCAGCGCAATTTCCGCATCCATGTGATCACCGGAGCCCTGGTGTTCCTGCTCGGTGTCTGGCTGCAGCTCAGCTTGGATCGGCTTGCGGTGCTGGTGCTCACCGTGGCGGCCGTGCTGGTGCTTGAACTGCTCAATACCGCTACCGAAGCTGTCGTGGACCTAGCCATCGGGCGCCAATTCCATCCCCTGGCCCGCATCGCCAAGGATTGCGCCGCCGCCGCGGTTCTGGTGGCGGCCCTCTCCTCGATGATGATTGCCTTGCTGCTGCTCGTGCCGCCCCTCCTCACCCGGCTGGGCTTCTAAGTTCACCCTCCAAGCAGCCTTCCTCACACGCCATCCGCCTCCTTGCTCCGACAAGCTGAGAAGGGGCCGCCCACGAGCCTCTGCAAGGCCTCGCCGCGGAAAGCATTCAGCCTTTAGCCCGACCCCTCGTGGATCGCCGCTTCGCCAGAATCCAAGCCCCGGGCCGCCCTTCGGCGTCAGCCCGCCGCTCGGCCCCTTCTCCCGCCCCATGTTCCTGGTTCTCGACAACTACGACAGCTTCACCTTCAACCTGGTGCAGTACCTGGGCGAGCTGGCCACAGGCCATCCCCTCGCCGCCGACCTGCGGGTGGAACGCAATGACGCCCTGGATGTCGAGCAGATCCGGGCGCTGAATCCGGCAGCGATCTTGATCTCACCCGGTCCCGGCGATCCAAACCAGGCGGGTGTGTGCCTGGAGGTTCTGCGGCAGCTGGGTCCCACGGTGCCGATCCTGGGAGTCTGCCTCGGGCACCAGTGCCTCGCCCAGGTGTTTGGAGGCAAGGTGGTGCGGGCCCGCGAATTGATGCACGGCAAGACCTCACCGGTTCACCACGGCGGCCGGGGGGTGTTCCGGGGGCTGCCCGATCCCCTCACCGCCACCCGTTATCACAGCCTGATCGCCGAGCGCGAGAGCCTGCCCGACTGCCTGGAGGTGACGGCCTGGCTGGAGGACGGCACGATCATGGGCCTGGCCCACCGGGACCATCCCCATCTGCAGGGCGTGCAGTTTCACCCGGAGAGCGTGCTCACCCAGCACGGCCACCAGCTCCTGGCCAACTTTCTCGAGCTCGCGGCCGAGCGGCAGTGCTGAGGGCTCCCCAGCGGGGGCAGGGGCGTTATCTTTCCCCACAGTACCCGTCGCGGCGGTGAACCCTTGCAGCGCTGCTAGTTTCGCGCCACTGCCGGGGCCCTTGGGGGCCCATGCCCGCCCATGGCTTTCGCCGCCCCCGCCCGTGACCTAGTCCGTGCCGCCTCTGCCGGGGCCCTGGTCCGTGCCTTCGTCCGCAGGGGGCCCGTACCGCCGGCCCAGGGGCGCCCCGGGAGATGGACGTCCGCGCTGGCGGCGGCGGCCGTGCCCCTCAGCCTGCTCCTGCCGCTGGCGGCACCGGCCCGGGCGGCGGGCGGTGGCGTCACGATCACCAGCTACGGCCACAGCGCCCTGCTGATCAGCGGGGGCGGCGTCCGGGTGCTGCTCAATCCCTTCCAGGCGGTGGGATGTGCCGCCGGCCTGGCCGAGCCGCGGCTGAGCGCCGATGTGATCCTTGCCAGCAGCCAGCTCCGGGATGAGGGGGCAGCGGTGGCCTCGGGCCGGTTCCTGGTGAAGCCTGGCTCTTACCGGGTGGCGGGCCTGGCCATCGAGGGCATTGGTGCCCCCCACGACCGGGTGGGCGGCAAACGCTTCGGTCCCTCCACCCTGTGGCGCTGGCGCCAGGGGGGCCTGGAGTTCGCCCACCTAGGGGGCACCGCCGCCACGATTGCGCCGGACGACGCCGTGCTGCTGGGGCGCCCTGATGTGCTCATCATCGGCATTGGCGGCGGCGCCAAGGTGTACGACGGCAAGGAGGCGGCGGCGGTGGTGCGCCAACTGCAGGCCCGCCGGGTGATACCGGTGCAGTACCGCGGCGGCGGGCCCACCCCCAGCTGCGATCTCAGCTCCGCCCAGCCGTTTCTGGAGGCGATGGCCGGCACCCCCGTGCGCCGCTCCGGCGGCAGCCTCACGGTGGTGCCACCGGTTAGCGATGGCACCGTGATCGAACTGCTGCGCTGAGGCCAGCGGACGGCACCGTGCTGGCGACGGCCCTGACCTGATCGATGGGCTGAAATCCTCTGGCGCTCAGGCGGGCCTGACGTCGCACAGTACGAAAGCCTCCCAAAAGCGCCCCATCTGCTCCAGGGTGCCCAGGCTCACCCGCAGGGAGCCATCGATCAGGGGCTTGCCGGCCATCAAGCGCACCAGGATCCCAGCCTCTCGCAGGGCCTGATCCACCTCGGCGGCGGGCCGCTGCGGCCAGATCAGCAGGTAGTTTCCACCGTCCACATGGTGGCGCACCCCCGCCGCCACCAGCCGCTCCACCAGCCACTGGCGGGCCGCCAGCACCTCGGCTACATAGGCATCCACATAGGGCTGATCCGCCAGGGCAGCGAACGCCGCGGTCACCGCAAAGCTGTTGATGTCATAGGGACCGGTCACCCGGCTGACCCGATCCACCACGGCCGCCGCGCCGATCGCGAAGCCGATCCGCAGGCCGGCGATACCGGCGGTCTTGGAGAGGGAGCGCAGCACCAGCAGGTTGGGGTAGGCCGCGAAGGGGTCGGCGCCGGCAGCGGTTGGGAGGGCTGCGGTTTCGGGGACAGCAGCTGTGCCGGCGGCCCTTGACGCGGCATCGCCGGGTTTCTGCCCCTCGGGTTTCTGCCCCTCGGGGTCCAGAAGCAGGGGCAGCACGCTGTCCCCCGTGAAGGCCTCATAAAGCTCATCCACCACCACGAGGGTGTGGGGCGCCGCGGCGGCCAGGGCCAGCACCGCCTCAGGCGCCAGGCGGGTACCAGTTGGGTTGTTGGGGTTGCAGAGCAGCAGCAGACGGGGCGGGAGCCAGCCCCCGTCCGCCCCGGCGGGCGGCGTGGTGAGGGCCGCGAGAATCTCCTCGAATGGGAAGGCGAAACCGGGCATGCGGTAGGGGATCGCCTCAATCGCCATGCCCTGCATGCGGGCGCAGGGGGTGTAGTAACCGAAGGTGGGACTGGTGGTGAGCAGGCGATCACCGGGCGCCCCGTAGGCCTGGAACAGCGCATGGATGGCCGCATCCACCCCGTTGAACAGGCCCACCTGCTCGATGCGGAGGGAAGGCTGCAGCGCTGGCGGCTGAGGCAGCGACACCGTTCCCGGCATGTCCGCCAGCGAGGCCAGCACGGCTTCCCGCAGGCCGTCGTATTCGGGATAGATGGCGTAATGGTCCGCCGGGATGGCGCGGATCGCTTCCACCACCTTTGGACTGGGGCCCACCGTGTTCTCGTTGAAGTCCAGCCGCAGCAGGCCCCGCCGACCCTCAAGGGGAGCGCTGTAGGCCTGAAGGCTCTCCACCTCGGGGCGGGCCTGGGGCGGAGCCGGCATAGGGGCAGGCCCCTCCGATGCCCCCCCCCGCGGGGCTGGGGCCGTTGTGGTTTCTAAAGCCCGTGGGGCCGGCGAGGCCGCCTGGGGTGCAGCGGATCGATCCATCTCCCGACGCTACGGTGCGGGGCTCAGGGGTGCCGCTGGGGTCCGGCCATCGGCCGAAGCGATCTGGCCCTGCTGCGCGATGCCCAAAAACGTCTCCGCCTAGCCGAGGCACCCGGGCGGTCAAACACCCAGAACGGCCCGGATTCACCACCCCAGGCTGGGATTCCTTGCCAAGCCGCACCCTGGGGCGGCCCTACATCCGCTCCAAGGTGGGAATCCCCAGCAGGCCGAGCCCCAGCTTCAAGGTGTCGGCCGTCAGGCGGCAGAGCGCCAGGCGGGAAGCCCGCGCCTGGGGCGGGGCCTTCAGCACCGGCACCTGGTCATAGAAGCGGTTGAACACCTGGCTGAGTTCAAAGAGGTAGGTACAGAGCCGGTTGGGCAGCAGCTCCTCCTCCACCTCGGCGATCACCGCATCGAAGCCCAGCAGGTGGCGCACCAGGGCCCACTCCTGGGGTTCGCTGAACGCCAGGTCAGCATCACCGCCGTAGTCCCCAGGATCGGAGCCCATGTCGGACGCCCCTGCTGCTTCCACCCCCTTGCGGGCAATGCCGGCGATGCGCACCACTGCATAGAGAAGGTAAGGGGCCGTATTGCCTTGCAGGGCCAGCATCCGGTCGAAGCTGAACTGGTAGTTGGTGGTGCGGTTCTGGCTGAGGTCGGCGTATTTCACCGCCGCCAGCCCCACGGTGGTGGCCACGTGGTGGATGAAGGCTTCGTCTTCTTGGCGGTCCTCCTCCACCAGGCGGCGGCGCAGGTCGGCCTCGGAACGCTCCACCGCCTCATCGAGCAGATCCTTGAGGCGCACGGTGTCGCCGGAGCGGGTCTTGAGCTTCTTGCCGTCCTCCCCCTGCACCAGGCCGAAGGGCACGTGCTCCAGCCGGCGGTCCTCGGGAATCCAGCCGGCCCGGCGGGCCACCTGGAACACGCCGGCAAAGTGGCTGGCCTGGCCGGCGTCGGTCACATAGATCACCCGGCGGGCGCCATCGCCGGCGGGCGCCGCGGCGAAGCGGTAACGGATGGCGGCCAGGTCGGTGGTGGCGTAGTTGAAGCCGCCATCGCTCTTCTGCACGATCACCGGCAGGGGCTTACCCTCCTTACCGCTCACCCCCTCGAGGAAAACGCAGCGGGCGCCGTCGTCGATCACCAGTAGGCCAGCGGCCTCCAGGTCGGTCACCACGGCCGGCAGATAGGGGTTGTAGAAGGATTCACCGCGCTCCTGGAGCTCGATGCCCAGGCGGTCATAGATCAGCTGGAACTCCCGCCGCGACTGGTCGCAGAGCAGCTGCCAGGCCCGGCGGCTCACCGGATCGCCCGCCTGCAGCTTCACCACCTCCTCGCGGGCGGTGGTCTGAAACGCCTCGTCCGCGTCGAAGCGCTGCTTGGCCTGGCGGTAGAAGGCCACCAGATCGCCCAGGTCCACCGCATCGGCGGTGGTGAGGGCCTCGGGCGCCTCCCGCTTGAGATGGGTAATCAGCATGCCGAACTGGGTGCCCCAGTCGCCGACATGATTGAGCCGCAGCACCGCATGGCCGCGGAAGGCCAGCACCCGTGCCAGGCAGTCGCCAATGATCGTGGAGCGCAGGTGCCCCACGTGCATCTCCTTGGCGATGTTGGGGCTGGAGAAATCCACGATCACCGGCTCCGCTGGCGGCGATGGCACCACGATGCCGGCCGCGGCCCCCGCAGCCGGAGCTGCACCGAAGCCGCTCACGGCCGCGGCCACCCCTGCCAGGGGCACCCCCAGCCGGGTATCCGCCAGCCGTGACGCCACCTCGGCCACCAGGGCCTCTGGCCGCAGGGTGAGGTTGATGAAGCCCGGTCCCGCGATCTGGGGGGGGAAACAGAGGGCCGTGAAGGCCGGATCGGCGGCCAGCTGCTCCACGATTGCCGCGGCCACGGCGCGCGGCGGCTGCTGCAGGGGCCGGGCTAGGGCCAGGGCCCCATTGGCCTGAAAGTCGCCGAATTCTGGCTTGCTGGCCGGGGCCAGCTGGGGATCCAGCAGCCAATAGCGCGCCTGCTGCTCAGCACCCACCAGCTTCGTTGCCTCCAACTGCCGGGCCGCCGCCGCCTCCGGGAAGGCCTTCTCCAGGGCCACCCGCAGCCGTTCCGTGAGGGTGTTCAGAACCGACAGCATGGGCTCAGGGGGCCAGGGGGCGGCGCAGGTGACCACCCGATCATCCACCGGCAGCAGTGCGGGGCCTGGCTCAGGCTGCTACCTGGCCCAGGCCGCAGGCCGTTCAGGCCGCGGGCAAGCCGAGCATCGATTCCAGGCCAGCAAGCACCACCTCGCTGGTCAGCTTGATGCGGTAGCGGCAGGCCTTGGTTTCACTGCAGTCGAAGCTGCCGTGCTCCCAGTATTTGTTGCTGCCGGCCCCGCCGCCGCAGACGCCGAAATACTCGCATTCGGCTCGGCAGCGCTCGATACCGGAGCGCAGATCTGCCTGGATCCGCTGAAACTTCTCGGTGGCCACAATCGAGGCGAGGCTGTCATGCTGCACATGGCCGAGCACGAAGTCGCCGTATTCCTCCGTGTGCACCGAGAGCAGTTCGGGATCGAAGGTGGAGAAATTGCCGCGCGCATCCACATTCACGATTGCAAAGGGATTGTTCATATCGGTGCGCTCGATGCGGCTGTCACTGCCGGCCAGATAGCAGAGGCCCTCAAATTCCCGCACCCGCAGGTCCTCGGGCCGCTCCTGCCAGAGCTGCCAGAACCGCTCCAGGAACTGGGTGTACAGCGCTTCAGTGTTCGGACGGCTAAGGGTGGATTGCAGGTTCTCCCCCTCGGTTTCCTCCATGTTGAAGGCCACATCGCGGATGCCGTTGTCCACGAAGAAGTGGAACATCTCATCGGGATTGTGCAGCGCCTCCTCAGTGAGCACGCTGATCACCTGGAAATGGATGCCGTGGCGCTGCAGGGCGGCGATACCCCGCATCGTGGCCGCATGGCTGCCGAGACCCGTGCGGGTGCGGCGATGGCGATCGTGCAAGAAGGCCGGTCCATCGAGGCTCACACCCACATGGATGCGGTTGCGTGCGAAGCAGTCGCACCAGGCGTCGTTGATCACCATGGCGTTGGTCTGCACCGACTGGCGGATCTCCAGCGGCGGCCCCGCCCAGCGCTCCTGGACGCGGCGGATGTGTTCACCGGCCTCGTCGTAGAAGGCGATCGGCAGGGTGAGGGGTTCGCCCGCATGCCAGAGCAGGGTGAAGTCACCTCCCAGGTAGGGACTTTCCAGTACCCGCTCCAAGGCCGCATCAAGGATCTCCATCGAGAGGCGATGGCGGTCGTTGCGGCTGGGCAGGTAGCAGTAGTCGCAGTCGAGGTTGCAGTAGGGGGTGGGCTGGATCACCAGCAGTTCCAGGGGCCCGTAGCCCTCGGGATTGGCCGGCGCTGATCCCTCCGGCCAGGCCTCCCCCGCCGAGAAGCATCCGGGCACAGCCCCGCCGCCCTCTCCGCTACCAACATTTTCGCCGAAACCTTCACCCTCGCCGCAGCCGTCGCTGAGAACACCACGCTCGCCGCGAACGCTGCCGGCTGCCGGCTTCAAGGGTGTGTCATCCGAGGCAACGGCCACGCTGGAGACCGCTGGGCCGCTGGTTGATGGAGGTTCGGGCGAGCGCTGGCGGTTGATCACCGGATCACCAGCGATTCAGGAAGCCCCCATTGCGGAAGCCTCCGCCGTTGCCCCAGCCCCCATTGCGGAAGCCTCCGTTGCCCCAGCCGCCATTGCGGAAACCGCCGTTGCCCCAGCCGCCAGCGTTGCGAAAGCCCACTCTGGGGCCATTGGCAAACACCCAGGCAAGCTTGCCTTCGGTGGAATCGGCAGCCCGGGGAGCGGCTGGATCGATCGAATCGCGGGCGCGCAGAGCAGCGCTGATGCGACGCAGGCGGCCCTCGATGCTCTCGGCGGCGACCGGCTCAACCTGGCCGCTGCTGATGGCAGGCGAATCGAGGTGGGTCGGAGCACTGTTGGCCGCCATGCCCGCCGAAGGAGCGAGGGCAGCCAGCAGCAGCAGGTAACCGAACAGACCAGAGCGGGGGATGTAGGCCATCGGATGCAGGGGGGGGTGCCGAAGGTGGAGCGAGAGCAGTGGTGGGGGACGCCGATCAGGGCGCCGGCTTGGCCGCGGGGACAGGGATCAGAAGCAGGGCTTCGCGGCTCAGGAGACTGCTCTGGAAAAAGCCACGGATCCGCTCGACAGGGATGCCCAGCACCCCATTGGGGCCGACCCAGGGATCGATGCTCGCCACGGCATCGGGCTGTCCCTCGAGGTAAGCCGCCTGTTGCTTGGCGATGGCGAGATTCACCACATTGATCAAGTCGGAGCTGTTCTGGGGCACGATGCAGCCCACGCCATAGGTGGCGAAAGGTTCATCGGGCACGAGGCGTGTGGTGCTGAGGTTGCGGACCTTGCGCAAGCCGGCCAGCACATTGGAATCGCCCAGCACTCCATCCACCTTGCCCTGCTTCAGGGCGGTGACGGCAGCATCCAGGGAGTCGAACGACACCGGCTTGGCCGCGGGCTGCAAGGTGGCGATGGCGGTCGCCCCCATGGAGCCGCTCACCGTGGCCACCCGCCGACCCGCCAAGGAGGCGGGGCTGCCATCGATGGCGGCCGATCCCGCGAGCAGCCGCAGGCCGGAGAGGCCGATCGGCAGGGAGAAATCCACCACCATCTCCCGCTCCCAGCTGAAGGGAACACCACAGGCCAGGGCAGCGCCGCCTGTGGCGACGGCTTGCACCATGGCGGCGGTGCTGGCAACCGGCACGAAGCGGATCCGCACCTTGCCGCCGAGCTGGGCGTTGAGCTCCTTATCGATGCGACGACCCACCTCGATGGCGTAGCCCACCGGTTCACCCTTGGCATCCAGGGTGAGCAGGGGGGGGGAATCGGTGGTGCCCACCATCACCAGCTCGCCGGTGCGCAGGGCCTTCTCCAGCACCGTCTCGGCCGAGGCGGCGAGGGGAGAGAGGGCCATGGCGAGGCCGGCGGCCATGGGGAGCCAGCGGAGGAGGCGCTGGAGAGGGCTGCGCTGGGCCCTGGGGCCGAACTTGATCACGGAGGGCACGGCCACAGGCGGCTCGGATCACACCTCGACAAGTTATGGAGGATCCCACGGCTGGTCAATGGAAAGTGAAGCTGTGTATGCCCTGCTTTCTTCCCCTCTTCTTGATCAAAGCCCTCGTCCTGATCGAGGCGGGGTGGCCCCGGCCAGCCTGATCAGGCCAGCACCGGCTCGAAGCGCATGCTCAGATCCAGCCAGGCGGAGCGGGTGATCGGGGCGCTGGTGGAGATCAGGTCGATGCCAGTGGCTCCGTAGGCCCGCAGCTGCTCCGGCCGCACACCGGAGGCCTCCAGCACGAGTGATCCGGTTCCGCCGGCGACCATCCGCTCGGCCGCCATGGCCCGCAGCCGCGGCACCAGGGTCTCTAGCGCCTCCGGGCTGAACTCATCGAGCAGCACCGCATCGGCCCCGGCCCGCACCGCCGCTTTGGCCTCGGCTTCCGTCTCGGCCTCCACAATCACCCGGGCCGGCCAGGGGGCCGAGGCGCGCACCGCCGCGATCGCCGGGCCGATGCCACCGCTCCAGGCCAGGTGGTTCTCCTTGAGCATGGCGGCATCATCGAGCCCCAGCCGGTGATTCACGCCGCCACCGCAACGCACGGCGTATTTCTCCAGCAGGCGTAGGCCCGGGGTGGTCTTGCGGGTGTCCGCCAACCGCACGCCGGTGCCGGCCAGCTCCGCCACCAGCGCAGCGGTGGCGGTGGCGATCCCGGAGAGCCGCATCGCCAGGTTGAGGGCGGTGCGCTCCCCCGCCACCAGGGCGGCGGCCTGGCCCTCGAGGTGGAGCAGGCGCTGGCCGGCGCGCACCGGCTCCCCATCGGCCACCAACAGACGCACCGCCACCGCCGGATCCAGCAGCCGGAACAGGGGCTCCACCAGCACGCCGCCGCAGAACACCCCATCGCCCTTGGCGAACCAGGACCCCCGGCCACGCCGGCCCGCCAGGGCGGGGGCGGTGAGATCACCGCGGCCCAGATCCTCCGCCAGCCAGTCCCGCAGCAGGGGCTCGATCAGGGCGGCGGGCAGGGTCATGGCGGCGCCGGTGGGAGGAGCTCCGGAGGATCTGATCTCAGGCCCCCCCTGGGCAAGCCCCAGGGGGCAGGGGGCGGCACCCACGACTGGCGGCGCGGCTGGGTGAGCAGCCGCATCACCTAGCGGGGCTGGATCGGGCTGCGACACCATGGACAGCGGGGCAGGGGATGACAGGGCCGGGGGGACCCCGCGAACCCGCCGGGAACGGCAGGGGAACAGGAACCAACAATGCCACCGGCACCAATGCCACCGGCACCGAACAGCCGGGCAACCGGCCTCGAACAGCCGGGCCGCAGCCCCCAACCGGACCCGGTGGCGACACCAACCGCTCAGAGGGGCCGCCGACTCACTTGCCGATGCAAAAGCGGCTGAAGACCCGATCAAGTACCGCCTCACTCACCTCCTCGCCGGTGATGGCGCCCAGGCTTCGCGCTGCATCCCGCAGATCGATGGTCCAGAAGTCCCAGGGGAGGCCCGCATCCGCCGCCGCCAGGCTGCGCTCCAGGCCCTGAATGGCCGTTGCCGCAAGCTGCCGCTGTCTTTGATTGAGGGCCACCGCGATCCCCTGGAGATCCTGCAGTCCGCAGCGCCGCAGCAGCAGCGGACCGAGGGCCTCGGCACCGGCGCCGGTGTGGGCGCTGATGGCCAGATCGGCGGCGCCTGCTGGCATCCCGGAAGTTGCCGTCACTGCGGCAGCATCCAGCAGATCCGCCTTGTTGCCCACCCGCAGCAGCGGCACCCCCGCCGGCACCAGGGCCAGCAGGGCCTCGTCCTCGGCGGTCCAACCGGCGGCTAAATCAAACAGCAGCAGCACCGCATCGGCGGCCGCCAAGGCCGCCCGGCTGCGTTCGATGCCAAGCCGCTCCACCGGATCGGTGGTGGCGCGGATACCGGCGGTATCGAGCAGGGTGAGGGGAACGCCCTCCAGTACCAGCTCACTTTCAAGCAGGTCGCGGGTGGTGCCGGGGAGATCGGTCACGATGGCTCGCTCGCTCCGGCTGAGGCGATTGAGCAGGCTGCTCTTGCCCACGTTGGCACGACCGACGATGGCCACCCTCAGCCCCTCCCGCAGGATCTCGCCCTGCCGCGCCTCGACCACCAGACCCTCAAGCTCGCCGCGCACCGCCTCCAGTTCGGCCCTCACAGCCAGCGGATCCAGGGGGGGCAGATCCTCCTCGAAGTCCACCCGGGCCTCCAGCTCCGCCAGCTGATCGAGCAGGCGCTCCCGCAGGGCCCCGATCCGCCGCTGCAGCCCACCATCCAGGCCCGCCATGGCCAACTGGGCGGCGCGGCGGCTGCGGGCCGCCACCAGCTCCATCAGGGCCTCGGCCCGGGTGAGATCGAGGCGGCCATTGAGAAAGGCCCGCTGGCTGAACTCACCGGCAGCGGCCAGGCGCGCCCCGGCCGCCAGCACCAGCTCGCACGCATCAGCAGCAGCAAGGCCTCATCCACCCGCTCGCCGCTGGCCGGATCCACCACGTGGCCGTAGAGCACCCGGTGGCTTTCCCACACCTGCTGGCCCGGCGCCGTGAACAGCCGCCGGCCGATCGCCTCGGAGGAGGCACCCGAGAGGCGCACGATCGCCACGCTGCCCGCACCGGGCGCCACCGCGGTGGCGATGGCGGCGATGGTGTCAACGGGATGGCAGGTGTCCCCGAGATCGCCGGATTTTCCCTTCCCGCCCCTAGGGTCTGAATCCCATTCGGGTGCAGCACCAGCCACCGGATCCATGCCGCGTCGTGATCGCCAGTCTCCGCCCCGGCCAAGATCGTCCGACCCCGGGTCGCGGGCCCGGCCGAGAGGTCGGCGGACGTTGATGGGGAGCCTGGGGGATCGGTGCGGTGCCCTGGGGCCCTGGCTTCTCCATAAGCTCCGCTGGTTGTGGCAGCAGGACGGCAGCCCCGGCCACCGGGCCCGAGGACTAGCGGCCGGGGTGTTCACCGGCTGCCTGCCCTTCTTCGGACTCCAGATCGTGCTGGGGGTTGCCCTGGCGGCAACGATCCGCGGCAACAGGATCCTGGCGGCGGCGGGCACTTGGATCAGCAATCCCCTCACCACCCTGCCGATCTGTTGGCTGAATTACCAGCTGGGTGCCCTGCTGATCGGGCCCGGTCCGGCCTGGCCGGGACAGGCTGAGCTGAATCTGGAACGGCTGGGAGATCTGGGCTGGGCCTTCACCAGCCGATTGCTGCTGGGCTCGGTGGTGATGGGAATCCTGGCCGCTGCCGTGGTGGGGGTGGGGTGCTGGCGCTGGTTTCACCACCGCGAACGCCGGAACCGGTTGGAGCGGGGATGAATCCCTGATCGCCAGCCCCGATGATGATTCGATAACTCCTGCACCAGTACTCCTGCACCAAGCGCCAGGAAGACCATCAGCGATAGAAGCCCACGACGGGCCCAAGCCCAACACTCACTTCAACAATCATCACCACAGAACATCAATCAGAGCAAAACAATCCACACAAAGATCACCCTGCTTTGCGGCAACTAGGCCAACATCAGGTTAGAGGCGATCCGTTCGCTCAGGAATTGCTGAGCCCTGGAAACACCATCAGATCGATGTGGCCACTTGAAGGCTGGCGCCATTCACGGAACTCGGCCGCCAGGGCCTTGTGCTCCTGGGGGAGGGCCTGCGCCTCGAGATCCTGGAGGCGCTGATGCACCAGATCCAAGGTGTTGTCGATCAGCTGGGCGGCCTGTTCGGAAGTCATGGCACCTCGAAAGAAGGGCGGGGCGTTGACATTGGCCCGTTGTAAGCGGGCCGATCGGGGCGGGTTGTAACACCGGACACGGGGCTCAGGTCGTGTGGGCGGACCCTCACCCTCGGCCGACTGCTGTGCGCTGCAACCTGTCCTCCCTGGGGAGGACCAGTCGTCAGTACTGGTCGCCAGTCGTCGTGCTGGTCGACCGCCTCTGAACCAGCGGCTCGATCACCGGGCGGCGCACAAAACTGACTGGTGCATGGTGCCGCAACTTCAGGGGAGATCGAATCGAGCAGGATCTGAATCCAAGGGGAAAAGAAAATGTTCTTGAACGGGGGCTGAACCATGCAAAAGAAAACGCCCAAAAGCTCAATAACTGGGATCAAGATGTACTCAATCATCTCTTCGAAAAGCGCGTCTTGATTGTTCACCAGCGCTGGAATGCAATGTCGCATCTTTGGGGACTTGATCCAGCCTGGCTCGAAGCCCGCGGCGGTCTTGATCAGGAAGAAAATGAGGCCGTCGACAACCCTGCCATCATTCATTTTGCCGGAGGCGGTTTCGCCAAGCCTTGGAATGATGAGTGCCCCCACCCATGGAAAGATCGATACCGATCCATTCTTGCCACGACACCATGGGCAGGGACCCCTGGGATCAGTGGGTCACGGGGATGGCGTCGACTGGCTGGACGAAAGCGATGAACAACACGCAGGGCTGCTTGCTGAAGCACGTCGCCACATGGGGCACACCAGCCGGACCGTAGGCATAGGTGCCGGGGCGAAGACGGGCGGATTGCTGCCCGTCGTAGCGAACGTCCAATTCGCCAGAGATCAGAACGATGCGTTCAGCCGACGTGTGCTTGTGATGGGCCAGCACGCTGCCGCCCGGAACCTTCAAAAAAACATCGGCGTTCTCCTTGGCCGGGTCGCCGTGCAGCACTGCCAAGCCGCAACCCTTGGGAAGGAAAGCCGGACAGGGCCCCCACACCACCGCTGGATCATCGGGAGTGCGTGTGATGGCCTTCTCGGTGCCACCAGCCTGAACTCTGACCGTTCCCAAGGCCAGCGCAGTAAGCGCAGCGGTGGCGAGAAGCATTTGGCGCAGCCAAGGTTGGGCCTGGCTAGCGCTGATTTGTCGACCAGAGGAGAAGGGCATCATCCCGACTAATCCATAAAACGGCATTTTATGCCACGCTCTCAAAAAACACCACGAACAGAAACGGTGTCTGGTATTGCACCAGCACGGAGTCCTGTCTCCAGCGACTCGGGTTCAACCAATCCCCGTCCGAGCCAGATCGAGCACATCGGCCATCGAGCGGATCTGATCCATGGTGTCGCGCAGTTGGCTTGCGCCCACCAGCTCCACCCGCAGGTCGATGCGGGCCGGCTTACCGGGATTGGTGCGCACGCGGGCATCGCTCACATTGATGCGATGGTCGGAAAGGCGGGTGAGGATGTCCTTGAGCACGCCCACCCGATCAAGCACCTCGATGCGCAGCTGCACGGGGTAGCGGCGCCGTTGGTCGTCGGCCAAGGGGTTCCAGCGCACCGGCAGACGACGCTCCAGCGGCACCTGGGCGAGGTTGCCGCAGTCCTGACGATGGATCGTGATGCCGTGGTTGCCGAGGGCCACGCTGCCCACGATCGACTCGCCGGGCAGGGGGGAACAGCAGCCACCGAGGCGATACTCCAGGCCCTCGAGACCGATGATCGGACTGGCGCTGCCGGCTTCGGTGCGGTGCACCGGAGGTGCCGGGGCCGCTTGATCGGCTTGGGCCGTCACCGAGCGGGCCAGGTCTTCGTTGCTGAGCACCGGCGTGGCAGCGGCACTGGCCAGCCGCAGCTCCTCCCGCAGGCGGTTGAGCACCTGCTGCAGCGTCACGCCGCCGAAGCCGATCGAGGCGAGTAGGTCCTCGCTGCTGATCAGGTTGCAGCGCCGCGCCACCCGTGCCATGGCCTCGCCATGGAGCAGGGCATCGAATCCTTCACGGCCCAGCTCCCGCTCCAGCATGGCGGTACCCCGGAGGATGTTCTCCTCGCGGTGGCTGCGTTTATACCACTGGCGGATGCGATTGCGCGCCGTGGGGGTGGCCACGAAGTTGAGCCAATCGAGGCTGGGATGGGCTGCCTTCGAGGTGATGATCTGCACGAAGTCGCCGTTTTGGAGCGGCGTGGGCAGGGGGCAGAGGCGGTCGTTGATGCGCACGCCCTGGCAATGATTGCCCACCTCAGAGTGAATGCGATAGGCGAAATCCACCGCCGTCGATCCCTTGCGCAGGCCCACCACATCACCGGAGGGAGTGAACACGAACACCTCCTCATCGAAGAGATCCTCCTTGATCGAGCGCAGGAAATCGCTGCTGTCCTCGCCGGCGTCCTCTTTCTGCCAATCCACCAGCTGCCGCAGCCAGTTGAAGCGCTCGGTGTCGGCGGCGGCGGGCGAACCACCCTCCTTGTATTTCCAGTGGGCGGCGATGCCGTATTCGGCCACCTGATGCATTTCAGCGGTGCGGATCTGCACCTCGATCGGGCGGTGGCGGCCGATCACCGCTGTGTGCAGCGACTGGTATCCATTCGGCTTGGGCAGACCGATGTAATCCTTGAAGCGCCCCGGGATCGGCCGGAAGGTGTCGTGCGCCACCGCCAGGGCCCGGTAGCAGCTCTCCAGGTTGGGGCAGAGGATGCGCAGGGCGGCCACGTCGTAGATCTCGTGGAAGGCCTTTTGCTGGCGCTGCATCTTGCTCCAGATGCCGAAGAGGTGCTTGGGCCGACCACTGACCTCGCAACTGGTCAGCCCCACGGAGGCCAGGCGATCCCGCAGCAGTTGCACCGTGACCGCGAGCCGTTCCTCCCGTTCACTGCGCTTGGTGGACACCTGCTGCTGCACCTCCCGGAAAGCCTCGGGTTCCAGGATCTTGAAGGCCAGATCCTCCAGTTCCCACTTGAAGCGGCCGATGCCGAGGCGGTTGGCCAGGGGGGCGTAGATCTCGCGGGTCTCGCGGGCGATCCGCTGCTGCTTCTCGGGCTTCAGGGCGCCGAGGGTGCGCATGTTGTGGAGACGATCGGCCAGCTTCACCAACACCACGCGAATGTCGCTGGCCATGGCCAGAAACATGCGGCGCAGGTTCTCGGCCTGAGCTTCGGTCTTGTTGGTGAAGTGGATGCCGCCGAGCTTGGTTACCCCTTCCACCAGGGCCCGCACCTCGGCGCCGAAGCGGGCCTCGATGTCCTCCGGGGTGACCTGGGTGTCCTCCACCACGTCGTGCAGGAAGCCGGCGGCGATCACCGCCGCACTGGCGCCGATGTCGCGCAGGAGATCGGCCACCGCGATCGGGTGAATGATGTAGGGCTCGCCGCTGGCCCGGAACTGCCCCGCGTGAAGCTGGAAGGCGAAGTCGAAGGCGGCCGCCAGCAGGGCCTCGGTATCGGTGGGGCAGGTGTCGCCATCGCCCGGCGGCACGTGCCGCACGCACTGGGCGAGCCATTCGGGCAGAGGGATCCCGTAATCCTCCGGACCCACGATCGAGCGGCGCCGGGGGGATGGCTGGCAGAGAACGTCCGATGCTGGCGAAGAAACACGGACAAGCACCTCACCGGTGGGCGCAGACACGGGAACCGATGGACCGACCTCACCCACCAGCGCATCGGGAAGCAGGCCAGAACCATTGCGGGACCTGGCCTCAGCGGAACGAGGGCCTTGGGGTTCGGCCCGGGTCGCGGAAGGGGGATCGGGAACGGCCCTGCGCATTCATCCCCACGGTGAATCCCCATCGTATTCAGATGTCGGCATCTGACCGCGCCGGTTGTGGGCATCCAGCCATCGGGAGGCGGGCATGAACACCGCCGGCCCATCAAGCTGGTGCTACCCAAAACGCGGCGTCCGGCCCATGGCCATGCCCCCATCCGCCCCCGATTCCGGCCCTGCGATCCCGGGCCCGTCCCCGCGGGGCGACGCTCCGGTGCTGGAGCTCCGGCAACTCCAGGTGCGCTACCCCGGCGCCGAGCACCCCACCCTCGATGGCCTCGACCTGACCCTCCACCCCGGCGAGCGGCTGGCCCTAGTGGGACCTTCGGGTTGCGGCAAGAGCACCGTGGCCCGGGCCGTGCTTCAGCTCCTGCCGCCCGGCAGCAGCTGCGAGGGGGGCCTGGAACTCACCGGCCAGGATCCCCGCCTGCTCAGCCGCGCCGAGCTGCGCCGCCTGCGGGGCGGGGCGGTGGGCCTGGTGCTCCAGGACCCGATGACGCGCCTGAACCCATTGCTCACGATCGGCGACCATCTAGGCGACACCCTGGCCGCCCACCAGTTCGGCGCGGGGGAGGGGAGCCGCCAGCGGCAGCGGGCCCGGGAGCTGCTGGAGCGGGTGGGCATCGATCCCTCCCGCTACGGCAGTTATCCCCACGAATTCAGCGGCGGCATGCGTCAACGCCTGGCGATCGCCCTGGCCCTGGCCCTGAGCCCCCCCCTGGTGATCGCCGATGAACCCACCACCAGCCTGGATGTGGCGGTGGCGGGCCAGGCGATGGCCGAGCTGGCCAGCCTGTGTGAGGAATCCGGCAGCGCCCTGCTGCTGATCAGTCACGACCTCGCCATGGCCGGCCGCTGGTGCGAGCGAATCGCCGTGCTCGATGGTGGTCGGCTGGTGGAGGAGGCCCCCAGCTACACCCTGCTCACCGCTCCCCGCTCGCCCCTGGCCCAGCGGCTGGTGGGGGCGGCCCGGCTGCGGGAGGGGGGCGTGGCCGAAGCGATACCGGAGCGACCACTGCTGCTGGAGATCGACGAACTGCGCAGCTGGCACCCCCTACCCTCGCCGCCCTGGCAGCCGCGTTGGCTCAAGGCGGTGGATGGGGTGAGCCTGAGCCTCCAGGAAGGCGAAACGGTGGGCCTGGTGGGGGCCTCCGGCTGCGGCAAGAGCAGCCTCTGCCGCGCCCTGATGGGGCTGGCCCCGGTGCGGGGGGGATCCGTGCGACTGGAGGGCCGCGACCTGCGAAGCCTGAAGGGCGCCGAGCTGCGCCGGGTTCGCCGCCGCATCCAGATGGTGTTCCAGGATCCGCTGGCCTGCCTCAATCCCCAGATGACCGTGGGGGAAGCGGTGGCCGACCCGCTCCTGATCCACGGCCTGGCCAGCCATGCCGAGGCCCGCGAGCGGGCCCGGGCCCTGCTGGCGGCGGTAGGCCTGGAGCCCCCGGAGAGCTTCGAACAGCGCCTGCCCCGCCAGCTCTCGGGAGGCCAGCAGCAGCGGGTGGCGATCGCCCGCGCCCTGATCCTGGAGCCGAAGGTGCTGCTCTGCGATGAGAGCGTGAGCATGCTCGACGCCGAGGTTCAGGCCGACGTGCTCAACCTGCTCAAGGAGCTGCAGCAGCGCCTGGGGCTGGGCCTACTGTTCGTAACCCACGATCTCAATGTGGCCAGCGGCTTCTGCCACCGGGTGATCGTGCTGGAAGGAGGCCGGATCGTGGAGCAGGGCCCCGGAGCGGACCTCCTGGCCCACCCCCACGCCGCCATCACCCGCACCCTGGTGGAGGCCTGCCCGCGGTTGCCGGCGCTGGTGGGAGGCTGAACGAACCGCCATCAACCCGCCCCTGGCGCCCCCGAGGCAGGGGCATCGGAGCCCCGCAGCACCCGCAGCAAGGTGGCGAACCGTTCCGGCAGCGGCGCCTCCAGCAGCAACCGCTCGCCATTGATCGGGTGGTCGAGACCGAGCTGGACCGCATGCAGGGCCTGCCCTGGCAGTTCCACCGGCAGATGGCGGCAGCGGCCGTAGGTGGCATCCCCCACGATCGGGTGGCCGATGTGGGCGCAGTGCACCCGGATCTGGTGGGTGCGGCCGGTGTCGAGCTTGAAACGCAGCAGGGAGTAGGCGCCGAGCCGCTCGACCAGGCGCCAGTGGGTGCAGGCATGCCGACCCGAGCCGTCTTGCACCACGGCATATTTCTTGCGATCGACCGGATGGCGGCCGATGGCGCCGATGATCGTGCCGGCATCGCCAATCGGGGCGCCGTGCACCACCGCCAGATATTCCCGTGAGGCGATCCGCTTCTGGATCTGCACCTGGAGCTTCACCAGCGCCTCCTGGCTCTTGGCGATCACGATGCAGCCCGTGGTGTCCTTATCGAGCCGGTGCACGATGCCGGGGCGCATCTCGCCGCCGATGCCGGGCAGGTCTGGGCAGTGGTGCAGCAGGCCATTCACCAGAGTGCCGTCCTTGTTGCCCGGCGCCGGATGCACGGTGAGACCGGCCGGTTTGTTGATCACGATCAGATGCTCGTCCTCGAACAGCACATCGAGGGGTATGGCCTGGGCCACCAGATAAGGCAGGGGTTCGGGCGGCGGCATCCAGAGCTGCACCGCATCGCCCTGGCGCAGGGGGGTCTTGGCGCGGCCGATGATCCCGTTCACGCGCACATAGCCCGCCTCGATGAACTTCTGGATGCGGGCGCGGCTCTGCTCCGGCCGCTGGGCCACCAGCCAGCGATCCAGCCGCATCGGCAGGGGCTTGGGGTAGTGGAGCGTGAGCAGCTCGCCTTCGCCTTCGCCGAATGCCCCCATCAAGGGCGCCCTCCACGGAACCGGCAGTCACTCGGAACTGAAGCAAAGGAAACAGGCACAGGAGGTTCACGAGGACAGGATGCCATTGTGCGCAGCCCCAACGATTTAGCAGCTTAGATTCGACCGCGATTCACTGCGTTTGATCCATGCGCGTCGACCAGCCCAGGACTGCTGCGCGAAACCATAACGGCAATTACCGACCCGAAATTGACGGCCTGAGGGCATTGGCCGTTATCGCTGTAATCATCAATCACTTCGGAAGCAATAAACTTACAAGCGGCTACCTTGGTGTCGACATATTCTTTGTGATCTCAGGATACGTGATTAGCGCATCACTGATGCGGCAGCCAAGCGACAATCTCGCCGAGCTGCTCAGCGGCTTCTACGCGAGACGCGTCAAGCGCATCTTGCCAGCATTGATCTTCTTCGTTTCCATAACCTCTATCCTGATATGCCTTGTCAACCCAACAGCAGAAGAATCGCTGAAAACCGGATTCTGGTCGCTCTTTGGAGCCTCCAACTTTTATCTTCTTAACCAATCAACAAATTACTTCGCCGCCTCCACCAAGCTGAATGCCTTTACGCATACCTGGTCGCTCGGAGTTGAAGAACAGTTCTACTTGGTCTATCCAATTATTTTATGGTGGTGCCTCCGGAATCGCCCCTCTTACAAACCACTCCTGAAAACAATCGCCGCCGGCTCTGTCTTTTTACTTTTTCTATTACTCTCACGCATCAGCACAGGCCATCTATTCGGACTGTTTCCGGGCCAGATGGATGGGCTCGTCACAGCAGCAACCGTCCTATGGCCAGCCCTGCTGATTCCGATCGTCGCATGCGTTCGAGTGCACAAGTCCGGGATCATCAATGCCATCTTCGTCCTAAGCGTGCTCAGCGCAGCCTCACTGGCAGGCTTCCTCTATCTGTATCCGCGCCACCAATCAAGTGCCTACTTTCTGATGGCACCCCGCTTCTGGGAGCTCGGGGCTGGCAGCCTGCTTCTACTCACCTCCACCACCAAATCCCTCTGGCCTAACCGGCTCAACAAAATCATTTCAATCTCGGCCTTCATTGGCCTTTGCCTTGCTCTTTTTCTTCCCATTGAGCTGGGAAGCATAGCCACAATTACCGTCATCTTGCTCACTTGTATTCTCATCTACAGCCTGGAATCTGGCGGCCCCATCCACTCACTGCTAACTCATAAATATGTTGTTGCCATCGGCCTGATCTCCTACTCCCTTTACCTATGGCATTGGGGAATTCTAGCGATCAGCCGGTGGACGATCGGCATTCATGCATGGTCCGTACCACTACAGACTGGGGCGATGCTCCTGGCAGCTGCTGTCTCCTATCGCTACGTCGAAACTCCACTGCGTCGAGCGGATTGGGCACCTTCGCGCTCGCAGACCATCGGCATCGGCCTTGGCCTGCTGATAGTCGCGGGGGCTTTCCTGATCTCGCTCGGTCGCTGGGGGAAAGAGTTGGCCCTTGATCGTCGCTTCCCCACAAGCTGGACGTCCAATTTCTTCCAGGCAGCCAGTGAATTCAAACAACAGAGCCTGCTGCACAACACGGTGGACCAGGCCGGCATGCTCTCCACACTCACCCACGACCAAGCCGGCCAAGAACTGTCCAGACCCCGTCTTTACGTCTTTGGAGACTCGCACTCCAATCATTATATTACATCCTTGAAAAAAGCCCTGCCCAACCTAGGGGTTGGGTCCGCATCCATAGGCTGGCAATGTGGCTACATCTCCCCCCTTGACATCGACGGCCAAACCAAACAATGGATGAAAGATTGCGAAAAATACACTCAATTTGTAGATAAATTTTTGATTGAAGACCTGAAACCCGAAGACACAGTCATGCTGGCTCATCGCTGGAAGGAAAAGAAAGCAAACATCCACACCGAATCAACCCTCAACCACCTAGCCAAACTCATCGGGGCCAGGGGCGCGAAGCTATTACTGATTGATGATGTACCGGAAATCAGCCAGGAGAACCCCTTGCTTTGCAACATTCGACCTTGGCGACCATTCCCCTCCGAAGGATGCTTCCAGAGCAAAGCTGCGGTGGATGCGGACCAGAATCGCTACGATAAAATGGTGGCCCGAATCATCAGAAACAATCCCAATGTGATTTACGCCAAGCTCAGGGATCTTTACTGCGAAGCAGATCGGTGCGGCCCCTATAAGGGCAAACTCATGCTTTATCGTGATACCGATCATCTCAGCGAAGCCGCCAGTCGGCTGGGAGCCCAGCGAATCGCCGATACACTTCAACACCAATCTCCGGGCCACATCAGCTCACAAGAGCACGCCGCCCACCTGAACTAGGCAACGGGAGCAGGCCAGAGCTTCTGATCAGCCGATCAGCCAGAGCCTCTGATCACACAGATGTGGCCCGCCGCAACGGTTTAACCCTTCACCGATCACCTGCCGAGGGGATTCCACCCATGCGCAAGCCATTCACCCCGGAGCAAAAGCAGCGCATCCGCCGGCGCCATCACGGTTACGCCTACCTGCTGGCCGTGGTGGCCACGGCGGTGCTGGTACAGCCCCTGGCCCTGAACTGGCCGCTGCTGACCTCACTCAATTCGATCATCATGGCGATGGTGATGATGCTTTTCCTCACTCGCAACTCGGCCCTGCGTGCTCACAAACGCTGGCTGTACGGGCTTGGCACGAGCGCAATCGTCTTCGAAGTGATCTGGCTGGCCTGCATGGTGCAGGTTCCTGCCCTGGCTAAGCATCTCACCCTCATCCACCTCCTGCTCTGGGCGCTCTTCATCGGTGTATTCATCGTGCGCAAGGTGCGCAGCCTGATGATCGAACCGTATGTCACGGTCTACGTGCTGATGGGGGCCTGCTCCGGCTATTTGCTGATCGGCTACGCGGGCGGCTTCCTGCTCCACAGTCTGATGATCTGGCATCCCGCAGCCATAGACCCGGCCTATCTGCCGGCGGGCATCGACCCCATCGCCCAACCCCTGAAGGTGTTCCCGGCCATGGTGAGCGCTTCCTTGGAGGCGCTCACCACCCTCAGCAATGGCGTTAGCCGCCCAGGCGATCTGGGCGGCCGGGTCTGCTGCCTGACGATCGCGATCCTCGGGCAGCTCTATGTGGCCATGCTGATCGGCCTGATCCTGGGACGCTTCCACCAGACCATGCGGCGCTGAACACCGTGCCCCCCTGCCCCTTCCACCGATGCCGAGCATCCCTGAGCCCATGAGCGTGAATGCAGCCGCCGCTCTCTCCCCCGCCGCGGCCCTGCGGGAGCGGCTCACCCATGGGAAGGGCCGGCTGTTGGTGATCCTCGCCACCAGCGTGGTGTGGGTCATGGATGCCCTGCTGGTGCACCGGATCGAGGCCCACCACAAGGTGGCCCACAGCTTCAATCCCCTGCTGAGCACCCTGGAACGAATCAGCACCCTGGCCTTCATCATCGTGACCGTGGGCCTGACGATCTCGCTCTACCGATCGCGGCACCAGCACCTGTTCATCTGGTCGCTCACCTATCTGGTGATCTCAATGGTGCAGGTGGTGGCCAATGTGGTGTCGATGGTGATGACATCCAGTGCCGTGAAAGGGGGTGGGCTGACCAATCTGTGGGACGTGGCGGCGGTGTACATGGAAAGCGTGATTGTGTTCATGTTCATCTATATCTTTCTTGATGTCGTCACAGCGGGTGGAGCCTTCGTATGGCCCAGCCGTGATGGCGAAGCCCCGCCGATGCCCCACCTGATCGATTACCTGTTCATCTCGCTCAACGTGAACTCCACCTATGGACCCACCAGCGAAGTACCGATCTCAAGACCCGCCAAGCTGTTCATGGCCCTGCAGGTGCTCCTGGCGATCCTGATGCTCACCGTGCTGATCGCCCGGGCGGTGAGCGCTTGAAGCGAGGGCGGCGGGCAGCTCCAACGCGATCGGCCCCAGCAGGGAACGGCGGAAATCATCGAGCAGTCTCTGGGCCATCCGCAGCGTGTCGCCGCTGGTGTGCCGGGCCGCCGCCGCCGCCAACCAGGCATAAGCATCGGGTAAGGCTGGCAACGCCGCAGCCTGAGACGGGATCAACAGCGAAGACTCCTGGGGGGGCAGGCCAGCCTCGGCTGCAACAGCGGCCGCCCCGACGGCATCCGGCAACGGCGTGAGGGCCATCCCGTAGCGCCGCTCCAGCAGCCGGGGCTCGACCCCGGCGGCATCCAGGGGCTCCAGGGCCATCAGCAACCGGATGAAGGCCAGGGCCACCGCCTCGGTGTCGTAGGCGGCCTGGCCGATGTCGTCGCAGAGGGCCAGGCGCAGGGCCGCCTGCTGGTTGTCGAGCCGGGGGGGGAGCACCCCAGGGGCATCGAGCAGGTCAAGGTCCTGCCCCAGCCGCACCCAGCGCAGGCTGCGGGTCACGCCGGCCTTGCGGGCGCTCTCCACCACCTTCTGGCGCACCAGCCGGTTGATCAGCGCCGACTTGCCCACATTCGGGAAGCCGAGCATCAGGGCCCGCACCGCCCTGGGTTTCATGCCCCGGCCCCGGCGGCGGGCATTGAGGGCCTCACCGGCCCGGATCGCCGCCTGCTGAAGCTGCTTCACCCCCGTGCCAGCCTTGGCATCGCACCACCAAGGGGTCTGCCCCTGACTGCGGAACCAGGCATCCCAGGCCTGGCGGGCGGCAGGCGTCACCATGTCGCGCCGGTTGAGCACCAGCAGGTGGGGCTTGGCTCCGATCCAGCGGCGCAGGCGGGGGTGGCCGGTGGCCAGCGGAATGCGGGCATCCCGCACCTCGATCACCAGATCCACCTTGGCGAGGTTCTCCGCGAGAGCCTTCTCGGCCTTGGCGATATGACCCGGATACCACTGAATCGACGGTGCGGCGCTGCTCAGGGTGCCGGCCGCCTGCACCCTGGCCTGACCCTCCTGGTGGGCCACAAACGCCGCGGCAAGATCGCCTGCCTCATCGGGCAGGGGCAGAGGCAGATCCTCCGGGTCGGGCCGGGGCGGCGTGCTCTCTGGATCCCCCACCTGCGGGTCCGCCATCAGGGCACCACCAGCACCGGACAGGGAGCCAGCTGGATCACCCGAGCCGCGGTGCTGGGCTCGTTGCTCTCGAGGCTGATGCCCCGGGTGCCCATCACGATCACATCGGCATTGATCTCATCGGCCACATCGCCGATCACGAAGGCGGGCTTGCCCTCCCGCTCGAGCACCTCACAGGCCACGCCGGCCTGCTCGAAGCTGGCTCGCGCCTGCTCCAGCAGCTTGGCCACGGCCGCAGCGTCGTGCATGGCGCCCTCCTCGGCCTCCACCACCGACAGCACCACCAACCGGCTGCCGTGGGTCTTGGCCAGCTCCAGGGCCACCGCCGCCGTTTCCATCGTCTGGCGGCTCTGGTCGATGGGAAAGAGAACGGTCTCGAACATGGCAGGCACGGCGGCCCCCACGTCCTAGCAACGGCCCGGTTCGCGGGCGCGAGCTCCGATAGAGGGAACGGACCCTCAGGGGGCTATTCTCGCCGCGCCTTTCCCTACCCGTACCCATGGCGAAGCGATCCCTGGCCAGCCTCAGCGCCGACGACCTCCGCGGCAAGCGCGTTCTGGTGAGGGTCGACTTCAACGTGCCCCTCGATGACGCCGGCACGATCACCGACGACACCCGCATCCGCGCCGCCCTGCCCACCATCAATGACCTCACGGGCAAGGGGGCCCGCGTTCTGCTGGCAGCTCACTTCGGCCGTCCCAAGGGCCAGGTGAATGAATCGATGCGCCTCACCGCCGTGGCCGGCCGCCTCAGCGAGCTGCTGGGCACCCCCGTGGTCAAGACCGACAGCTGCATCGGCCCCGACGCCGAAGCCAAGGTGGCGGCCCTGGCCGATGGCGGCGTGGTGCTGCTGGAGAACGTGCGCTTCTTCGCCGAGGAGGAAAAAAATGATCCCGCCTTCGCCGAGAAGCTGGCGGCTCTGGCCGATGTTTATGTGAATGACGCCTTCGGCGCCGCCCACCGGGCCCACGCCTCCACCGAGGGGGTGACCAAATTCCTGCGACCCAGCGTGGCGGGCTACCTGATGGAAAAGGAGCTCCAGTACCTGCAGGGCGCCATTGATGAACCCAAGCGTCCCCTGGCGGCGATCGTGGGCGGCTCCAAGGTGAGCAGCAAGATCGGCGTGCTCGAGGCCCTGATCGACAAGTGCGACAAGATCCTCGTGGGCGGCGGCATGATCTTCACCTTCTACAAAGCTCGCGGCCTGGCGGTGGGCAAGAGCCTGGTGGAGGAAGACAAACTCGATCTGGCCCGCGAACTCGAAGCCAAGGCGGCCGCCAAGGGGGTGCAATTGTTGCTGCCCACCGATGTGGTGTTAGCCGACAACTTCGCCCCCGATGCCAACAGCCATATCGCCAAAGTGGAGGCCATCCCCGATGGCTGGATGGGCCTCGACATCGGCCCCGATTCGGTGCAGCTGTTCCAGGACGCTCTGGCCGACTGCAAGACCGTGATCTGGAACGGCCCGATGGGCGTCTTCGAGTTCGACAAATTCGCCGCCGGCACCAACGCTATCGCCCACACCCTCGCCCAGCTCAGCGCCACCGGCACCACCACGATCATCGGCGGCGGTGATTCCGTGGCCGCCGTGGAGAAAGTGGGCGTGGCCGAGCAAATGAGCCACATTTCCACCGGCGGCGGCGCCAGCCTCGAGCTACTCGAAGGTAAGGTGCTGCCCGGGGTGGCGGCGCTGGATGAGGCCTGATCGGGCCCCGGGCCTCGCCGGGCTAAGCCGCGGTGCCTGCGGAGGACTCAGGCGCCACGGCCATAGGCCACCACGCAGGCGGCATTGAGCACGTGCACCCCAAGCCCCCTAGCCTGCCGCCCATTGAGCAGGCCGAGCTGGCATTCACCCACCCCGCGCTGGGTTGTGGAGCCATTGCTGTAGTTGAAGGTGATGCGGCCATTGGGGAGGGCCTCCACGGAGGCGAAGTTGAGCCAGATGGACGTGCCGGGCACCTCGATGAAGGGCTGGCGCTGGGCCAGGGCTCCATTAACAGCCTCGGTGATGGAGCCTCCCGATGCCAGCCCCTCCACCGACCAGGAGGCCGGCGTAGCCCTGTACCAGCCCCAGCCCCAAGGGCGTCCCACCCAGTAACTGCCGAGCAACCAGGCCGGATGCAGCTCCGCAAAGCCATAGGCCGCTGCCGGAGCGCGGGGAATGCCGGGCGCAACCCGGGTGCGGGCCTGGCCCGGCAGGGTGGCAAGGAGGGCAAGCAACGCCACAGCTGGCACGCGGGTCATCCACGGCCTGAGGGCCCTGGGGTTAGCCAATCTCAGCATCGCAATGTCAGCATCTCAATCTCAGCATCTCGATGGGGTCGGGAGAGTGATCGAAGACGAGGAGCCGATTTTGCCAGACGAGCGCTTTCTGCCTCCAGCGGCCCTCCGAGCCAATCCTCATCACGGTGGCTGGCTCGGAGGGCAAAGCTTTTCAGCCACTGCTGATAACCTCATCTAGTTCGAAAAGCTGAACGGGGCCCTCGGCAAAGCTCAGGCCAATGTCTCCTAGGCGCACGAGGCGCAAAGGCTGATGCCACCGTTAAATCCCAGCGGGGCCCCTCTCCCCCTACGCTCTGCGGCCTTGCACCTGCGATCGCTGATCTTCCGGTCTCTTGCTGCCCGGCTCCAGGCCTTTGGTTTCCGACCTGCTGGGAGCACACTCGGACTGGCCCTGCTGGCCAGCTGCAGCATCGGCATCCATCTTCAGCCGGCCCGAGCGATTGAGGTGCTGAAGCTGCGGCTCCCCCTCCTGGATGACACCCTCTCGGCCCGGGTTTCGGAATTGGCTAGCCCCGATGCTCTCTGGGCTGGCAACAGTGACTTGGCCGAACTGAACCGGGCCACGGATGGCAACTTCGCTGGGGCCATCAATGATCTCGTCGACTACCCCATGCCCCAGCAGGACTACCAGAGCAGTCCGATGGTGCAGCAGGTGGAGGTGCTGCTCAAGCAACTGATCGAGGTGGATCCCGGCCAGCGGGGCCTCGTGGATCCCGAACCGGTCCGTACAGCCCTGATCCGGCTGAAGGCCTCAGGCCAGAAATCCACCCTGCTGAACTTGCTGCGGGAGATTCCGGGTCGCCAGATCACGATCCGGCTGGATCGGGCCGTGCCCCAGTTGCGGCGGATCGAACGCCAACAACGAGAGCTGGATCGGTTGGCGCTCACCTATCCGAAGCTGCCACCAGCGAGCCTTGCCGCCCTGGGACGGGGCCCATTCCCGATCCAGACCCGGATCAGCACGATCCCGGAGCCGTACAGCGGGGAACCGCTTGAGGTCACCGTGGTGCGGCCCACCGGGACCCCCACCCTGCCGCCGGTGGTGATCTCCCACGGGCTCTGGGATTCGCCCGCCAGCTTCCTCGGCTGGGCCCAGCACCTGGCCAGCCACGGGGCGCCGGTGTTCCTGCCCAGGCACCCCGGCAGTGACATCAGCCAACAGGCCGACATGCTGGCGGGCAAGGCCGCGCCACCGGATCCCAAGGAATTCCTGAGCCGTCCCTACGACGTGCGGGCCCTGCTCGATGCCCTCGATGCCGGCAGCCTCCCGGGAGGCGAAGGGGTGCGGGCCCGCGACGTGACCTTCATCGGCCATTCCTGGGGCGGCACCACCGCCCTGCAGCTGGCCGGGGCCCGCAGCCTGCCCACAGCCCTTTGGAAGGACTGCGCCAGCGCCAGCAGCCCCCTCCGCAACATCAGTTGGGTGCTGCAGTGCAGTTTCCTGCCTGCCGCCACCGAGTCCTCCCTGGCCGAGCCCCGCATCGTGCGGGTGGCGGCGGTGAGTCCACCCCAAGGTCTGGTATTCGCCGCCGGATTGGTGGATCTGCGGGTGCCGGTGCTGCTGGTGAGTGGCAGCCGCGATTTCGTGGTGCCCACCCGGCCCGAGGCCCTGCTCCCCTACGGGGCCTACCCGCGAGGCCGCCATGAACTGGTGCTGGTGGAAGGGGGCACCCATTTCAACCTGTCCGCCGACGCCAGCAGCAACGGCGGCCCCCTGCGGGCCCTCCTGCTGCGCTGGGCCCGGGGTCAGGAGATCACCCCCACCAGCGGCCTGAGCGATCCACAGAACCTGCCGATGCGGCTGATCCCGCTGGCCGCGTCCCAGCCGTAACGAGCCCCCGGGCCGAGGTGAACGGTGGGCTCAGAACGGGAGGCGACTCAACGAAGCGGCAAGGGCTGCGTCGGCTGACCGGGACGATCCCAGCCGTAGCCGCCGCCAGCTGGCCGGGGGGAGGTGCCGCCCTTGCGCTGGCTCCAATCCGGAACCGGAATGCCGTTGCGCACGAACACCTGGCGCAGGGCATCGCGATGCTGCTGGCGCTGGTTCTGCAGCGCATCACGCTCCTGGCGCATGCAGGTGCGCAGGCCATCGCCATTGGGGGCGGCGCTGATGCAACGCTCACCCTGCTGGAGGATGGCGATGCGAGCCCGGTGGTCCTGGGCGGCCAGGGCGCGGGTTTCGGGGAACACCTTCTGCCGCTGGGCCTCGGTGAGCCGGGGGCCTTCGCCCTTGGGCTTCAAAGGAGCACTGGTCTGGGCCTGAACGGCGGTTCCCAGCCCCAGCACCAAGGCTGCGGCGATCAGGGGGCGTTGCCAGGGAGAGATGCGTGGCATGGAAGGGAGGCGTGAGGGCCTGGGGTCCTCGTCATGGTGGGCAACAGATGCCCTCGTTCTGTGACCGGAGCCGGAGCCATCTGTGACTGGATGTGACCGGCAGCCGTGGCGGCTTCAATCGGCGAGGGGCTGAGCCGACAGGCCCTGATCCGGGGATGGCAGAGAGCGGCCCGTGAGCGCCACCCCGAATCCCCCCCCACCCTCCAGCCGGCGCAGAACGCCGCCATGCAGGCGGGCGATGCGGTCAGCGATGGCCAGGCCCAGGCCGCAATGGCCCTGACCACCCCGGGCGGCATCCAGCCGCTGAAAGGGCTCCAGGGCGAGTGGCCAGGCCAGCGCGGGGATGCCGACCCCGCGATCCCACACCTCAATCACGAAACCGTGCCGATCCGGCTCGGCGGCGCGCAACACCAGCCGCAGGGGTGGCGTCCCGTACTGGAGGGCGTTCTCCAGCAGGTTGCCCACCGCCCGGGCCAGGGCCGTGGGCCGCACCCGGCGCTCCAGGGTCTGGAGATCCAGCTCCAGCGGCACCGCTCCCACCAGGGCGGCGACCTCGGCCAACAGGTCGTGGAGTGGCACCACAATCGCCGGCTCGGACTGCTCCGCTCCGGCAAACAACAGGAACTGATTGGTGATCCGCTCCAGGGCGTTCAGGTCGGCGGTGCTGCGGTGGTGATCTGCCTCCGTCAGAGCATGGGCGGAGGCGGCCAGATCGAGGCGCAACCGCAGGCGGGTGATCGGGGAGCGCAGGTCGTGGGCAATGCCGGCCAGCATGGTGGCGCGTTCACGCCCGCTCCGCTCCAGCCGCTCCACCATCCCATTGAAACGGGCGGTGAGGCTGCGCACCGCCGCACTGCCCCCGGCCGGCAGGGGGAGGGTGCCGGGCTGGTCGAAACGCACCTCAGCCAGGGCCTGCTCCAGCCCCCTCAGGGGGCGTTGCACCTCCAGGGCGAGATAAAGCAGACCGGCAGCCAGGCCCCCGCTCCCCAGGGCCAGCCCCAGCAGCAGCGGATCGGGAGGCCAGCCCGGCAGCGGCGGCAGGGGGGCAAACAGCCACACGGTCTCGAGGGGCGCGGCATCCGGTGGGGCACCTTCGCTCGGGGAAGCCATCCGCACCCACACACCGCGGGGGGCCTGGAGTGACGGCCGAACCAGCGGGCATGGGCTGAGGCGGAGGCAGAGCCGGCGCTGCAGATCGAGCGCCTGGCGGCGCAGCAAGAGATCGGGCGCACCGGGGGAGAACAGCGCCCCCTCCGGGTCTGTCGTGGAGGCCACCGGCTCGGGCACGGAGCCCACCGCCAGCCGCAGGCCACCGATCTCCGCCAAGGCGGCGGGGGTAAACCGCTCCAGGGCCACCTCCGCCAGCAACACCTTGGACGCCACATCAGCCGCCAGCTGCTGCTGGCGCTGCTCCACCAGGCGCCGGCCCACCAGCAGCTGGAGAAGCGCCAACAGCAGGGCGCCCAGTCCGAGAGCGATCAGCCCATAGGCCAGGGAGCGGGCGGCCGCCTGAACGCCGGGTCGGACGGAGCCCCCGGACTCAGCCACGGCGGGGTTGGCCATCGGGCACGAACACGTAGCCGTAGCCCCACACGGTTTGCACATAGCGAGGGCGGCCGGGATCGGGTTCGATCAATCGCCGCAGCCGCGACACCTGCACATCCATGCTGCGGCCGTCGGTCTCGCTATCGGGCCCGCGGGCCAGCTCGATCAGCCGCTCCCGCGACAGGGGCCGGTGCGGATGGGCCGCGAAGGCCTCCAGCAGGGCAAATTCGCCGCCGGTGATCGCCACCGGCACCCCGGCCCGCTCCAGGCGGCGACCCACCGGATCGAGCCTGCAGTCGCCGAAGAGAACCGGCTCGGCGCCGGGGCGGGGCGATCCGGGCGGCGTGGGCTGGCGGCGGCGCAGCACCGCCTCGATCCGGGCGGTGAGCTCGCGGGGCAGAAACGGCTTGGCCAGGTAGTCATCGGCGCCCTGCTCCAGCCCGATGATGCGATCCACACCATCGGCGCGGGCCGAGAGCAACAGCACCGGCAGGTCATCACCGTCGTCGCGAAGGCGCCGCAACAGGCTGAGGCCGTCGCTGCCCGGCAGCATCAGGTCGAGCACCAGCAGGTCGGGGCGCTCTCCGCCCAGGTGCCCCTCAAGGCGAGCCCTCAGCTGCTCGCCATCGGCGAGGGCGCGCACGGCGTAGCCCTGTTCCGTGAGATAGCCCGCGAGCATGGTGCGCAGCTCGGGATCATCATCCAGAACCCAGATGCGTCGGGGGCGGGCCATGGAGGCCTGGGGGGTGATCAGGGATCGAGGGCCCGCCGATCCGCCACCACCCGCACCCGCTTGGTGGCACTCACCACCCCCTGGGGATGGACCAGCAGCATCGCCCAGGTCTGGGATCCGGGGGTCTGGGGAGCACGCACGGTCTTGAAGAGCCCGCCGCCGCCGAGGGCGCCGAGCTCAAGCGGGGGGCTCTCCATCGCGGCCACCTGCTGGAGCGAGACCGCGGCGATCCCGCCTGCCACCAGGGTGCCATTGAGGGGCTCATCCACGATCAGATCCACGTCGTAGCGCTGGCCGGTGAGCACCGCGTCGGGAATCTGCAGCAGCACCGGCAGAGCCTTCTCACCACTGCGCAACAAAGACGACTCGGTCAGCAGGGTCTGGCCGGCCAGATGGCTGCCATCGCTCAGGAGCACCAGGGTCTGCTGGGCATCGAGGCGATAGGTGCTGCCCGCCAGCACGCGGGTGCCGCTCACTTGCAGATTCACGGTGCCCCGTCCGTCTTGCAGGGGTCTGCCGGCCCGCACCCGCCAGGTGGCATCCGGGAACTGCTGCCGCAACAGCTGGCGGCGCTGACGCAACTCCGCGGGATCGAGGCCCGGGCCGGGCTTGAGCAGGGCGACGAGGGCAGCGTCATCCCGAGCATTGAGGGCGCTCTCCAGGGCCTGGAGCAACACGGGTGAAGGGGCTGGAATCCCCTGGGCCACCGCTCCGGCGGGAACGATGGGGCTGGCGGCCTGGGGCATCGCTGCCCAGGCGGGGGCTGCGAGGGCCAGAACCGGAACCCCGAGACCGGCCATCAGTCCAGCCAGCAGCAGGGCGGAACGGGAGCGGGACGGCGGGCGACAGGGCATCGGAACGGGAGGCGGAAGGGTAGGAAACCGGAGCGGAGCCGCTGGGCGGCCCGGGGGTGGCCGGATCGGGCCTGGTGCTGCCTTTTAAGTTAGGCGCGCCTGGCGCCGCCACCATGCCCACGCTCCTGATCGCCGCCAGCGGCACGGGTGGCCACCTCTTCCCGGCCCTGGCCGTGGCCGATGCCCTGCCCCCGGACTGGCGGGTGCTGTGGGTGGGGGTGCCGGACCGGCTCGAAACCCAGCTGGTGCCGAGCCGCTACCCGCTCCACACGGTGCGGGCCGGGGGGCTGCAGGGGAAGGGGCTGCGCAAGCTCATCAACCTGAGCCAGCTGGTTCTCGCCGCTCGGCCGATCCGCCGGCTGATCCGGCGCGAGAGGGTGAACGCGGTGTTCAGCAGCGGCGGCTACATCGCAGCTCCGGCCATCCTGGCGGCCCGCTGGTGCGGCGTTCCCGTGGTGCTGCACGAAAGCAACGCGGTGCCGGGCAAGGTGACCCGGCTGCTGGGGCGCCTCTGTAGCCATGTGGCGGTGGGGCTGCCGGAGGCCGCTGAGCGATTGCCCCAGTGCCACCCGATGCTCACCGGCACCCCCGTGCGCCAGGCCTTCCTGGAGCCCGCGCCCCTGCCGGCCTGGGTGCCGGCGGGCACGGGCCCGCTGGTGCTGGTGATGGGAGGCAGCCAGGGGGCCGTGGGCCTCAACCGGATGGTGCGCCCCCTGATCCCGGAGCTGGCCGCCGCCGGCTGCCGGTTGGTGCATCTCACCGGCAGCAACGACCCCGAGGCCGGCCGCTTCAGCCTGGCCGGCGTGGTGGAACGACCGTTCAGCGATGAGCTGCCGGGCCTGCTGCAACACGCCGACCTGGTGATCAGCCGCGCCGGCGCTGGCAGCCTCAGCGAACTGGCTGTGGCCGGCAGCCCCACGATCCTGGTGCCCTACCCGGCCGCCGCCGACCGTCACCAGGATGCCAACGCCGCCGCCGCCGCCGCCCAGGGGGCCGCCGTGATCGTGTGGCAGCACGATCCGCAGGAGCCGGCCCTAGCCCAGGCGGTCTGGCGGCTGCTGGGACCACGGCTGCGCCATGCCGATCAGACCGCCGATCCGCTGCTGGAGCTGCGCCAGGGAATGGCCCGGCTAGCGGTGCGGGACGCCGACCGCCGCCTCGCCGACCTGATCACGAGCCTGGTGGGCAAGCCCCGGGCCCTTCCCGCCGCAGGGCCCTGAGCAACCGCCGGTTGCCGCCCCGATCCAGCAGGGCGATCCGCAGCCAGGTCTCCCCCAGGCCCTCAAACGACCGGCAATCCCGCACCAGGATCCGGTGGCGTTCCTGCAGCGCCAGCCGCAGCGGCTCCAGCGACAGCGGCTGACCGCCCAGCTCACCCCGCACCAGCAGGAAGTTGGTGGCGGAGGGAAGCGGCACCAGACCAGCCACTGTGGCGAGCTGCTCGGCCAGCCAGGGCCCCTCCGCCGCCACCCAGCCCTGCACGCGCGCCAGCCAGCGCTCCAGGGCGGGGCCATCGCCGAGCAGCACCTCCCCCGCCAGGGCTGCCAGGCCATTCACGGGCCAGGGGTCACGCCAGCTGGCCCAGCGGGCCAGCCGCACCGGATCGGCCAGGGCGTAGCCGAGCCGCAGGCCGGCGATGGCAAACAGCTTGGTGAGGCTGCGGATCACCACGAGGTTGGGGTGATCGGCCAGCAGCGGAATCAGCGACTGCGCCTCGCCGCCGCTCGCCAGGGGCAGGAACGCCTCATCGACGATCACCAGGGCGAAGCGCGCCAGCAGCGGCTCCAGCGAAGCGCGGCTCCAGAGCTGGCCGGTGGGGTTGTGGGGGTTGGTGATCCAGAGGGTGCCAGCGGCTTCGGGGTCGGGGCTGTCGCAGGCCGATCGGTCGGTGGCTGAGTTCTCAGCGGCAGCAGGTTGTGGGGGGTGAGTGTCGGCAGCGAAGGGAAAGGGCTGCGGGAAGGCGTTGCCCCAGCGCAGCGGCAGCGGCAGGATCTCCCAGGGCCCTCCCCAGCAGGCCAGGGCGCGGCGGTAGTCCGCGAAGCCGGGGCTGGGCAGCAGGCTCACGCCGGCAGCGGCGGCATCGCGCGCCGCCCAGGTGAATAGTTCAGCGGCCCCATTGCCCGGCAGCACGGCGGCGGGATCGAGGCCGTGGTGGGCGGCGATCACCTGCCGCAGGGCGCCGTAGTCGCGGTCGGGGTAATCGCGCAGCAGGGCGGAGGATGCCGCCCGGTGGGCGCCGGGAACCCAGAGCGTGGCCAGGCCCGAGACCAGGGGCGCCAGGGCGCTGAGCGGGCCCGGGACAGGGCCGCCCGCAGCCACCGCCCGCCGCATCGCCCGCCTCAGGCGGGCGGGCGGGCCGAAGGGAACCAGCGAAGCGCTGGCCTCGAGCAGCTGCTCCGGCCGGCAGCCCAGCCGCCGGGCGATGGCGATGCGGTTGCCGCCGTGGGGATCGGCGGCCAGGGGCCCGGCCATCGGCGGCGAGGTCCGCAGGGGGCCCCAGACCTACCACGGGTCACCACGACGGCATGGATCGGTCAATCTGGTGGAAATTGCAAAGCCGCACCGGTGTCGTCTCCGAGCCTGCAGCCGGTGATCCACGGCATCGGCCGAGTGCTCCTGGGCAAGGAACGCCAAGTGCGGATGGCCCTGGCCTGCCTGCTGGCCCGGGGCCACCTGCTGATCGAGGATCTGCCGGGAGTGGGCAAGACCACCCTGGCTGAAGCCCTGGCCCGCAGCTTCGGGCTCAACTTCAAGCGGGTGAGTTTCACCAGCGACCTGCTGCCCGCCGACCTCACCGGCCTCAACGTGTTCGACCAGGCCAATCTCCAGTTCCACTTCCAACCCGGGCCGCTGTTCAGCCAGGTGCTGCTGGCCGATGAGATCAACCGCGCCAGCCCCCGCACCCAGAGCGCCCTGCTCGAGGCGATGGCGGCGGGGCGGGTGAGCGTGGATGGCACCAGCCACCCGCTGCCGCGGCCCTTCCTGGTGATCGCCACCCAGAACGGCCTCGACCAGGGGGGTACGAGCCCTCTGCCGGAATCCCAGCTCGACCGCTTCCTGATGCGCCTGAGCCTGGGATTCCCGGGGCGGGAGGCGGAGCGGGCCCTGCTTGAGGGAAGGGGTGAGCCGCCCGAAGCGGTCGGCTCCAGCCTGGGTCCGGCCGACCTGCTGGCCCTCCAGGACCAAGCGGAGCAGCAGCACTGCAGTCCGGCCCTGCTCGAAGACGTGCTCGACCTGCTGGAGCGGAGCCGGATCCCCCAGGGCGACGGCCTGCCGCTGTCGCCCCGGGCCGGGCTAGCCCTGGTGGCCGCCGCCCGGGCCTGGTCGTTGCTGGAGGGGCGCAACCATGTAATTCCCGACGACGTGCTGGCGGTGCTGGAGCCGGTGTGTGAACACCGGCTCGATGGGGGACGAGGCCTGGGCCTGGCGAGGCAGGCTGAAGCAGGTCCTTACAGCCGCGCCCTGCGGGAAGGCATCCAGCTTCTGCGCTGAAACCCGCGCCCTGAGGACGGTTCGCTTGATGAACTTCGGAACAACCCAGCAGGGCGACCCCCTGAAGCTGGGGATGCGCAACCTCTACATCGTGCCCACCCGCTTCGGGCTGCTCTGGCTGGCGGGCATCGGCCTGCTGCAGGTGGTGGCGATCCAGCTGGAGAGCAATGGGCCCCTGTTGCTGAGTTTCCTGATGCTCGGCCTGTTTCTGCTCACCCTCCACCTCACCCACTTCAACCTGCAGGGGCTGGAGGTGCGGAGCGGCGAACCGGCCGCGGGATTCGCGGGCGACACCCTGGCCTATCCACTGCGGCTGCGCTGCCGGGGTCGCTGCGAGGGCCTGCGGCTACGGCTGGGCCCCGGCGAACCAGGCAACGCCCGCAGCCTGGCCCCGGGTGAGCACCTGCTCACCCTGCCCTGGATACCGCCGGAACGTGGAAAGGTGCGGCCTGGGACGCTGCGGCTGCTCACCACGGCGCCGCTGGGGCTGTTCGTGTGCTGGAGCCGCTGGGCTCCCCCCGTGCCCCAGCTGGTGATCCCGGCCCCCCGGAGTGGGCCGGTGGGCCGGGCCCCGGCACCGGTCGAGCCAGAGGAGGGGGGCCACACCAGCTCCCGGGGGGAGAGTGGGGGCGACCTCTGGCACGATCTTCAGCCCCACCGCCCCGAGGATGGGGCCGGCCGGCTGGCCTGGAAGCTGCTGGCCCAGGGCCGGGGAGCCCATGCCAAACGCTTCGTGGCCCCTCTGGCGGAGGCCCCCCTGCTCACCCCGGCCGCGGGGATCCCCCTGGAGCGGGCCCTGGAACACCTCAGCGCGGCGATCCTGCGCCTGCACGGGGAGGGAGCCAGCTACGGCCTGGTGCTGGGGCCCTCCACCATCCCGCCGGGCCAGGGGCCCGGCCATCGGGACCGGTGCCTGGAGGCCCTGGCCGTTGCGCCCCGGTCGCTGTGATGAGCCGCACTCCCTCCGCCGCCAGCCGCATCCGCCAGCGGCGCCCAGCGGCTGCACCCGAAGCCACCAGCCCCGAGGCGCGCCGTCTGCAATGGCTGGCGCAGGCCCTGCTGATCGTGGGCCTGCTGGGGCTCCAGCCCTCCCTGATGCTCAGCTGGGTGGCGATCGGTCTCACCCTGCTGGCGGGCCTGAAGCTGCTCGAGGCGAAACGCCTGGCGGAACGGCGGCTGGTGGGCCTGCTGCATCTGGTGTGCGCCGGGGTCCTGGGGGCGCTGCAAGCCGATCTGGGGCCCAGCCTGCTGCAGGGGCTGGCGGTGTTCCTGGCGCTGGCCGGCCTGCTGGCCCTGGAGGCGGGCCAGGGACCCGACTGGCGGTTGCTGCTGCGCCGCAGCCTGCAGGTGCTGGTGGGTGCCCTGCCGGTGGCGCTGGCTCTGTTCGTGCTGATGCCCCGCCTGGCCCCCTTCGCCCCCCTCAGCGACCTCGGCCCGGGTGGAGCCCGGATGGGCCTGAGCGAAAGCCTCGCTCCGGGCAGCATCGCCAGCCTGGCCGCCAATGGGGAACCCGCCGCCCGGGTGAGCTTCGAAGGCGATCAGCCACCGGCGGCGGCTGATCGCTACTGGCGGGTGCTTGTGCACGACCGCTTCGATGGGGAGAGCTGGCAGTCCAGCCCCACCCGGCCACAGAGCGCCCCCGGGAGTGCACCGGCGCCAGCCGGCACAGGGTCTTCAACGGCCCAGCAACTCTGGGTGGCCGAAGCCAGCGGACTGGAGGCCGTGCCGTGGGACGGCTCGGCGCTGCCGCAGGGCCGTGAGCTGCGGATCAACGGCCGCGGGGAGCTGCTGCACAGCGGCCGAGCCTCCCAGCGGCGGCTCTACGGACTGCGCCCCGGCCAGGGAACGGACAGGGGCTGGTGGCGCGTCCCCCCCCGCCCCAGGGACCTGATCCTTCCCACCGGCACGAACCCACAGCTGGAGGCCCTCGGCAGGAGCTGGCAGGAGGCGGGGCCGCCCGCGGCACGGCTGACGCTGGCCGAAACCTGGTTCCGCTCCCGGCCGTTTCGCTACAACCGCAGCCCGGGCACCCTGCCGAAGCTGGCCCCCCTTGATGCCTTCCTGTTCGAACGACAGGAGGGCTTCTGCGGCCACTACGCCAGCGCCTTCTCCGCCCTGATGCGGGCGGCGGGGGTGCCAGCCCGGGTTGTGAGCGGCTATCAGGGCGGCACCTGGGTGCAGCCCCTAGCCGGTGCGGGCTACCTCGACCTCCGCCAGGACAACGCCCACGCCTGGAGTGAGGTGTGGCTCGAGGCGGAAGGCTGGCGGCGGGTGGATCCCAGCAGCTGGATCGCGCCGGCCCGCAGCGGAGGCCTGCGCGCTGCCCCGGCAAGGGGCGCGGTGGGCTGGCTGGAGCGGCAGTGGTGGGCGCTGGATCTGGCCTGGGGCCGCTGGTGGCTGGACTTCGATCGCGAGGGGCAGGAGGCCCTGCTGCAGAGGCTGCTCGGGGAGCGCAGGAACCTGGTGGGGGTGCTGGTGCTGGCGGCGGTGAGCGGGGGACTGGGGATCTCGGTGAGCGTGCTGGGCTGGCTGCG
>JAPLIE010000103.1 GCA_026389265.1 Cyanobacteriota bacterium
GGGCACGCAAGGCGCCTAGATCCTCACTGGTGAGGCGAATGTTGATGCGCTGATCCTTGGTGGCCGTTGACCTTGCGGAGGCTTCCAGGCGGGAGCGCTCTGCAGCCGTAGCCACCGAACGGAGCGTGCCCGCTTCGAAGGTTTCCAGGATCTCCTGCTCTTCGTGATCAAGGGGTTTCATGGTGCGTCTCCTGGGCGGTAGGCGATGGTGGCTTTGCGGCTGGGAATGATGGTTTTGAGAACGAGGTGATCGTCGGCCTCGATAGAAGGCACCAGATGGATATAGCCGGAGATCAGAACGACAAGAATGCGCAGGCCTGGGTATTGAGCCTGGTTCGGATGCTCAACGATGTCGAGCAGATCACCAGAGGAGCCAGCGGCTTGGTCGAAATTGCTTGCCTGGCCAGCCCTCCATGGCCACCAGCCCCTCTGCTGCCTTCCTACGCCTGCGCGCGTTCATCGCCGAGCGGATGCGCATGAGCCCCATCGACCAACCGCTGAAGCTGCTGGAGCTGCTCGGCCGCCGCAGCCCCGCCCCCGAGCACAACGTGGCCCGCCGGATCGTGGGAAGCGCATGGTGGCCCGGGTTCACCTTCAACAGCATCACCGCCTATGGCGATGGCCACGACAGCCGGATCGGCGGCGACGAGGTGTTTGCCCACCGCAGCCGCCACCTCACCCCGATCAGGGGCTCGGTGAAAGACCCCGTTCACCAATGCACCCTGCGCCGCACAGATCAGAATGGCAAGGTGGCAGCCACATCCGAGAGACGGATCAGCAGGGTGTCGGGGTCGATGGGTGAGGGATCAAAACCCATGTGGAGATAGAAGCTGCGGGCTTCCGCGGAGGCCGCATGAACCACGATGCCGCGCACGCCGATCTGTGTGCTGGCCTGCAGCACCCGCTCGAACGCATCGGCGAGCAGGGCGCGAGCGATGCCGCGTCCCTGGACAGTGCGGCAGACCGCCTGCGCCTGAAACGCCCAGGGGCTGAAGCCACGGTCACCGCGCCGGAGGCCAGAGCCACATAGGCCATGACGGCGGCGTGACCATTGCAGACCACGAAGGTGCGCGTCGCACCGCTCTGCTGGTTGGCCAGGGCACGCTGCTGGAGCCAGTGGTCGAGGCTGGAGTTGCCGCAGTCAAAGCTGACGTTGCTGTGATGCTGCGCCAGCGGCTGGGGCGCCAGCAGGTCCATCAGCGTTGCCAGGGCCTCGGTGCCGTCATGGTGCGCTGCAGGCGATCCGTGGGGCTGGGCGGAGCATCGAGCTGGCGGAGAAACTGGTCAAAGTGCTCGGGCGAAACGGCCTGCCAGGCCTGCTGCACCAGCAGCTCACGGGCGGCATTGCGGGCCGCCTGCAGAACGAAGTCGGTTCGGGTGAGGCCAGAGGTACGAACCGCGCGATCAATCAGCGCCTGATCGTCGGGCGTGACCCGCAGATTCCAGCTGAGGCGAGGGGTGGCAGCCACGGATGAACTGCAGGCCTCAAGCCACCCTAGCCCCTCTGGGTAGACGGTGTCTATCCGCATAATCATGATGCCTATCGACAGGGGCATCACCCGCTATGGCAACGGTGCCTACTCCCCAATCGGCGGCGGCGAGCTGAACGACGGCGAACGCGATGAGCTGCTGCAGCTGCGCCGCCAGTGCCTCGCTACCGATTCGGTGCTCAGCGGTAGCTGAGAACTCCTCCAGGGTCATGCCAATGTCCTTGGCGATCTGACGAAGCAGCGGAGGAGAAAGATCACGTCCCTTGTGGACTGGAACTGTGGTGCAGCGTCCTTGAGGATCACGAAGCTGCAGATGGGAGCCGCGTTGACGAACCACATCGAAGCCCAGCTTCCGAAGGATGTCCGCCACCTCAGAGGACTTGAGGACGGGGGTTGAGCCCACGTTCAGGCCGGCACCACGATCTGCTGCAGGCCCACGAAGTCGCTGTCCAGGGCCGGCTCGCCGTCCTCCAGGAGCATGGCGATCACCTCCTGGAGGTTGGCCTGCAGCTCATCGAGGGTCTCCCCCTGGCTGTGAGCGCCGGGGAAGCCAGGGATGTAGCCCACAAGCAGGCCCGTGTCCACACAGCGCTCGATGACGGCGGAGAAGGTACGCACAGCCTCTGCTGTCTTCGGTGGATTCATCGTAGGCAGCACGCCAGGCCTGTCCGAGGGCTTGAAGGACGGCATGGCATCGCGACAGGGTTTCCCCTCCACAAATGCCACCCCCTGTCTCACCCAAGCCAGGATGCCCCCATGCCCCCGCCCCCCTCCGCCACCTACGAGACCAGCCGCGATCCGCGCATGCTCGCCCTGATCCGCCAGGCCGAGGCCTCGCTGGTGCGGCGCCGCTTCGCCACCACCGCCGAGCTGATCGCCGGCCTCTATGCCGCCCTAGTGCAATGGCTCGACGATCGCCAGTTGATCCGCAGCGGTCCCTTCGATGCTTCCACCTGCCCCCAGGCCTCCCTCGCCGATCTCGATGCCGAGCGCATGGGCTGGTTCATCGACCGGGCCCGCCAAGTGCGTGGCTTCCCGCTACCGCCGAACGCCTCCGCCAGCGAGCTGCTCACCCACCTCAACCTGCTCTCCCACGGCCAGCCCACGCACGCCGCCGTGCTGCTCTTCGGCCGCCAGCCCCAGCGCTTCCTTCTTAGCAGCGAACTTAAAGCCGCCCACTTCCACGGCACCGCCGTAGCCAAGCCGATCCCTTCCTATCAGGTGTTCAAGGGCACGGTGTTTGAGCTGGTGGATCAGGCCGTGGATTTTGTGCTCGCCCGCCTGAGCTTTGCTGTGGGCACCCGCGCCGCCACCACCCAGGCTCCCGCCGCCTACGAGATTCCGCCGGAGGTGATCCGCGAAGCGATCGTGAACGCCGTCGCCCACCCCGACTACACCAGCAACGGCTCGGTGCAGGTGATGGTGTTCGCCGATCGAGTGGAGATCTGGAACCCCGGCAGCCTGCCGCCCTCCCTCAGCCTTGCCCAGCTGCGCCAGCCCCACGGCTCGATCCCCGCCAATCCCCTGCTCGCCGAACGCCTCTACCTCACCCAGTACATCGAACGCCTCGGTACCGGCACCGGCGACATGATCCGCCGCTGCCGCGAAACGGACCTACCCGAGCCGGAGTTCTCGCTGGAGGATGGCTTCCGCATCTCCCTGGGGCGACCCCTGCCTGTGCCGTCTTCCTCAGTCACTACGGAAGAAACTGAGGAAGAAACAAAGGAAGAAAGGCGGGATGCGGGGGGGCAAGGCGCCGCCACCGACAGAACCACCATCCGTCGCGACCAGATCCTGGTTCAACTGCGCGCCAATCCTCAGGTCACCATCGACGAGCTGGCGCGCCTGCTCAACCTCCCCGATAATGGGGTCGAGTACAACCTGCGCAAGTTCCGCCAGGACGGTCGCATCCGCCGCGAGGACTCCACCAAGGCCGGGCGGTGGGTTGTGTTGTCACCCCCAGAGGGCTGAAGCGATGAGCATGCCTGGAGCATTGAATCCTCAAGGTGGTGACCCCGATGCCCAGGCCTTTGTCAACGACGATCTGATCGCAGCAGGGCTCTCGCCTCTGGCCCCGCAACAGCAGCTACTGGCCGCGAGTCGGCTGATACTCAGCAGGGGCTACCAGAGGCTGATCAACCGGCTCCGTAATGCCGGCTGGCGGGTGGAGTTGGTCTACCTGGCGCTCCCCTCGGTTGAGCTATCGATCCTGCGGGTGGCGGAGCGGGTCGCACACGGGGGGCATAGCGTGCCGTTACCCGTCCTGAGACGGCGCTTTCCGCGTAGCATTCAACTATTGCTTGAGACCTATGCCCCAGTGGTGGATCAAGCGATCTGCAACATGAACGATGGAGTCAGCCCGCAGCTCGTGTTTTTTCAGACAGGGCTGGAGCGAAGCATTGTGAACCCAACGCTTTATCGCCATCTGCTGGAGTTGTCGCGATGAGCTCAGCCCTCCCCCCCAGTGTTGAGCAAGTTCTGGAGGCTCTCCAGCAGGCGGTCTCTGCCGAGCTTGAACGCAAGCGGCGCCTCGGTCACTACACCGTCACCTGGCAAAACGGGCAGCCTGTGCTGGAGGGACCCGACGCTCCGCGAACAGAGGGATGAGCGGCCTCGGCTTCGAACGGGCCACCCAGGATCGCGTGCTGAGGCTATTTCAAGAGCAACTGGGCTACCGCTCCCTCGGCGACTGGAATGATCGTCCAGGAAACAGCAACATCGAGGAGGGATTCTCAGCGCCTATCTACGCCGTCGCGGCTGCAGCCACGCCGAGATCAGCGGCGCGCTCTATCAGCTACGCTGTGACGCCGACGTCAGCCGGGCCGGCCTCCTTGAAGCCAACCGCCGCGTCTACTCCCTGTTGCGCTATGGCGTGCAGGTGAAGGCGGCAGCCCCCGTGTCCACCAGTATTTCGGCATTAAGGCCGCCCAGCAGCTTGTGCAGCAGCGCCGCGGCGGCGTCATCTGGCATACCCAGGGCAGCGGCAAGAGCATCGTGATGGTGCTGCTGGCCCGTTGGATTCTGGCCAACAACTCCAACGCCCGCGTGGTGATCATCACCGACCGCGATGAGCTCGACAAGCAGATCGAAGCTGTGTTCGGTGCTGCGGGTGAAACCATCCAGCGCAGCAGCAGTGGCCGAGAGTTGATGCAGGCCCTGAACCAGCCCACAACCCGGTTGCACTGCTCCCTGGTGCACAAGTTTTGCGTGCGTGGGGTCGATGATTTCGAGACTTAGCTTGAATAGCTCCAGGCCCAACCCAGCCCAGCCCTGCAGTGGGCGAACTGTTTATCTTCGTGGATGAGTGCCACCGCACCCAGAGTGGCAAGCTGCATCGCGTGATGAAGGCCTTGCTTCCCGATGCCGTGTTCATCGGCTTCACCGGCACGCCGGCGTAGAAGACCAGGTGGTGCTGGATCTGCTGTATGAAGCCCGTGATATCGATCAGCGGTTGAGTTCGCAGGAGCGGGTGGACCAATGGTTTGAAGCCAAGACGGCCAGCCTTACCCCCTGGCAACAGCGCGAATTAAAACGCCAATGGGGCACCAGGCAGGAGCCGCACCGAAACGTATGAAGAACTAGCCAAAGAGCGTTTCATGAACAGCCTGCCCCTGCTCACCGGTTGACCCGGCCCGGGCGCGGCGGCGGGTTATGGCCCCGGCGGACCTAGGGTTGTGACACAGCTTTTGACTACGCCCATGGCATCCTCCGGCCTGGCGGCTCCCCTGGCCTCACCGATGGCCAGCATCGGCGTGCCGAGGGAGATCAAGCGCGATGAGCAGCGGGTGGCCCTCACCCCCGACGGGGTGCGGGAGCTGGTGAGCCAAGGGATGGAGGTGCGCATCGAGGCGGGGGCGGGTCACGGGGTCGGCATCAGCGATGACGACTACGCCGCCTCCGGCGCCCGGCTGGTGAGCCGCGAGGAGGCCTGGGCAGCCCATCTGGTGGTGAAGGTGAAGGAGCCGCAACCGGAGGAGTTCGGCTTCCTGAGGCCCGACTTGGTGCTGTTCACCTACCTCCACCTGGCCGCCTACCCGGAGGTGGGCCGTGCCCTGCTGGAGGCGGGAACCACCTCCATCGCCTACGAAACCGTGCAGCTCGAGGACGGCAGCCTGCCGCTGCTGGCGCCGATGAGCGAGGTCGCCGGCCGGCTGGCGGCCCAGGTGGGGGCGCACCTGCTGGAGAAGCCCCATGGCGGCCGCGGCATCCTGATGGGGGGCTGCACCGGCGTTCGCCCGGCTCGGGTGGTGGTGCTGGGCGCTGGCACGGTGGGCTGGAACGCCGCCCGAATCGCCGCCGCCATGGATGCGGAGGTGTTCCTGCTGGACCGCTCGCCCCAGCGGCTGAGGGGCTTGGAATCCGACCGCCGCGGTCGGATGGTCACCCTGGTGAGCAGCAGCGCCCTGATCGAGCGGCTGGTGCCCGGGGCCGACCTGCTGATCGGCGCCGTGCTGCTGCCCGGCGGCCGCGCCCCCACCCTGGTGGAGGAGGAGCTGGTGCAGCGCATGAAGCCGGGCTCGGTGATCGTGGATGTGGCGATCGACCAGGGGGGCTGCATCGCCACCAGCCGCGAAACCACCCACACCGACCCGGTGGTGAGCATCCATGGCGTGCAGCACTACGCCGTGGGCAACATGCCCGGCGCCGTGCCCTTCACCTCCACCGAGGCCCTGGTGAGCGTGACCCTGCCCTACATCGTGGTGATGGCGGGCCGGGGCCTGGCGGAGGCGGTCACCGACCGGCCCGAGCTGCTCTCTGGGCTCAACACCGTGAACGGCTCGGTGTGCCATCCAGGCGTGGCCCGCGCCCTGGATCTCACGCCCCGCCATCCGATGGCCTGCCTGCGCTGAGGCGCTGACCACGCCGCTGACCACGCCATCGGGCCACGACCACGACCAAGTCGGCTGCCGGGATGGTTGCGGAGTTGTCCAGGCGACAACGATGCCGGCATCGGGCTCCCTCGCCAACATGGGCCCAGCCCCGCTTCGGCCGGGCCCCCGTTCTGCCCTCCGGCCTTCGCGATGTCCAGCCCCGCCAGCGATTCCGCTCCCGACGGCTACAGCCTGCTCCGTGACTTTCTCCAGCCCCAGGCCACCAGCGGCCGACCCAGTGGCGCCGCTGGCGCCGACGGCTCTGCCCTTCAGCGGGTCCTGCCCACCGGCGGCACCCTCCCCTGGTTCGAGCGGCGCTGGGCGAAGGCGGGCCTACCGGCTGCCCTGCTCAGCGTCCTGCGCAGCCTGGGCCAGGTGATCTTCATTAATAACCCGGTGAGCGGCCTGCTGCTGCTGCTGGCCCTGCTGCTGCAGTCGCCCTGGATGGCCCTCTTCGCCGTGCTGGGCACGGTGACGGCCAATCTCACCGCCCGCGCCTTCGCCGCCGAGCCCATGGCCTGGAGCAACGGCATCTACGGCTTCAACGGGGCCCTGGTGGGGGCGGCTGTGGCGGCCTTCGCCCATTTCGGCCGTGACACCGGCCTGTTGGCCTGGCTGGTGGTGGTGGTGGCCGGGGCGATCGTCACCACCGTGTTGCTGCATGGCCTGGGCCGCTGGGTTTTCCGGATGGTGGGCCTGCCGCCGCTCACCCTTCCCTTCTGCCTGGTGACCTGGCTGTTGCTCAATCTGGTGGCCACCCTCAACCATCCCGCCCTCCAGCTGGCTGAGCATCCCGCCCTCAAAGGCGGCACCGGCGTACTGGAGGCCCTGCTGCTGGCCCTGCCCCATGGCTTCGGCCAGGTGCTGTTCTGCCCCGGGCTGCTGTCTGGGGTGCTGGTGCTGCTGGCCACGGCGGTCGCCAGCCCGCTGGCGGCTCTGGTGGGTCTGCTGGGAGGGGCCGTGGCCGCCATCACCGGCCTGCTGATCGGGGCCAGCCCTGAGGCGGTGGGTGTGGGGCTGTGGAGCTACAACGGCGTGCTCACCGCCATGGCGATCGGCGGCACCTTCTACGCCCCTACCCGCTTGAGCGTGGCGGTGGGCCTGCTGGGGGCGGCGGCCGCCAGCCTGATCACCCCTGGCCTCTCCGGTCTGCTGGCCCGGGACCTGGCGCCCGGTTTTCCCCTCCTCCAGCTCCCCTTTATCGTTGCCACCCTGGCGATGATGATGGTGATCCGTTGGTCGCTGCACTCGCTGCTGCCCGTTGCACTGCACGCGATCTATACCCCTGAAGAGCATCGCCGCCGCTATGAGGTGAGCCGCTCCCTGCTCGGCGACTTCCGCCATCGCCTGCGCGCTGTGGTAAGTGGGCGCCATCATTTCGTTCCCTCGGCGATGGCCTCCGGGTCGGGTGATGCCCTGGAGCGGGAGGCCGCCAGCGAGCTGCGGCGGCTCTATCGCCAGCTCGATCGCAACGGCAACGGCCGCCTGAGCGTGGCCGAATTAGCCACCGGGCTGATGCAGCGGCGCCTCGGTGGCCAAGCCGACCTCATGAACCGGAGCTTGTTTCAGCGGTTGCGCCAGGTGCTGACGGCCATGGATGTCGATGGCGACGGGGCTGTGGATGAAGATGAATTCACAACTCTGATGCTGCGGTTGCGGCGCCTCAGTGAGGGTGAGGAGCGGCTAAGGCACTACCTGATGCCGGTGGATGTGAACGGCGACCACCAGCTCGATCCAGCCGAGCTGCGGCGCCTGCTTGGCAGCGTCGGCCAACCGCCCCTCACGCCCCAGGAGGAACGCCACTTGTTCGGTCCGCTGGATGGCCGGCTGAGTTGGTCGGCCTTCATCGACCGTTTGTTGTTGGTCTGAAGCCTGCGAGGCCCGCCCGCTGAAACCCATTCCAGGTTGGGCCGCCGCAGACCGTTCCGATTGCCGCCGCCAGGGCGCTGGCGAGCAGCAACCAGGGAAAGAGTCGGGCGTTGTTCTGCAGGATGAACACGAACACGGCGCAGAACAGGGGTGTGCGGCAAGCGGCGCTGAAGACCGCCGTGGCGCCAACGGCCACCAGCATCGCCTGCTGTTCCGGGGGCAGGCGATGCACTAAGGCGGCGCTAAACACGGCGCCGAGGGCCATGCAGTCGTGCATCAAGCCCCCGGGGGCGCCAGCGGCCAGCGCCAGCAGCGGACTGATCAGTCGCGGCAGAACAGCCCAGCGGGGGCTGGTGTTCTGGCCGGCCAGGGCTGGGCCGAGGGCGAGGGAGCCATCGTTGAGGCTGAGGCCGCCACTGAGCTGGGCCAGCAGGCCGAGCAGCAGCGCCACAGCCAGGGCGGTGGGCAGGAAGTGCTGCCGCAGCAGGCTCTGGAGCCGTGGGGTGAGGGCCAGCAGCAGCCGCAGGAAGAGCACACCCAGCACGGCCGCCGCCAGGGTGAGCAGCAGGGCCCAGGGCAGCAGGATCAGGGGCGGCGCCCCCTCCACCGCCCCCTGGATCCGCACCGGCACCCCCAGATCGCTGGTCACCAGGCTGCCCACGCCCCCCAGCAGCAGGGTGGGCAGCACCAGGGGAAGGCCCCGCTCGGCGCTCAGCTCCTCCAGGGCATAGGTCACCCCCAGCAGGGGGGAGCGGAAGGCCGCCGCCAGCCCCGCGCCCGCCCCGACCGCCGCTGCCAGGGGCAAGGGCAACGTCTGCAGCACCTTCAGCCGGCGGCGCAGGGCCAGCAAGGTGGAGGCTCCGAAGGAGGCGGCGGGGGATTCAATGCCCACCGCCAGGCCGGCCAGGTGGGTTCCGGCCAGCAACACCAGCCGCGCCAGCTGGGCCTTCCCCCGCAGGCCCTGAAGGGCCAGATCCTGCCCTTCGGGCGCCAGGGACTGCTGCTGCAGGGCCTCCACGCCGCTGATGCCGCCGCCCCGGCCCGGCGCCAGGGGCCCCCAGGCCAGGGCGAGCACGGTGAGGGTGCCGCAGGCCACCCCCAGCGGCAGCAGGGGGTCGAAGAGGCCGGGCACACCCGACTGCCACTGGCGCTGCAGCAGGAAGCCCAGGGCGGAAAGTCCCTGGATCGGCAGGATCACCAGGCCCAGGGCCAGGCCGCAGGGCAGCAGGGTAAGCAGCAGCTGGGGGCTCAGGTGGATGCCAGCCTCGGCCACTCCGGCAGGCAGCAGCCCGCGGAACCAGCCAGGGCTTCGGCGGCTGCCCCCCAGGTCGCCCCGATGGCCCCGGGGGGCGGCCCGGAGCCATCGAGGCAGACACAGGCGAGGACGCATCCACAGGAGGGCGGGCTTGCTTCGATTCTTGCTCCTTCCCTCGGCTCCCAGGGCGCGGTGGCGGGATCGTGGCCGCGATTCGCACCAGTGCAGGATCCCGCCGCGTGGTTTGCGGCAAATCGTTGCGGCTCAGCCCCTCAGGGTCTGGACCTCACCCTCGCGGGCCCGGTCGTAGCCCCGCCGCTCCGCCTGCAGGGCCAGTTCATCGCTGTCGGAGTGCTCCAGCGGCAGATCGAACCAGAAGGTGGTGCCCACACCGCTCTCGCTGGCCATGCGCACCTGGGTGCCATGTTTTTCAAGAATGCCGTGCACAATCGAAAGGCCTAGGCCGGTGCCGGCTTCGATGTGCACGGCGTTCTCCACCCGGTAGAAGCGCTCGAAGATCCGCTCCTGGTCGGCGGCGTCGATCCCGCAGCCGCTATCGGCGATCTCGATCCGCAGCCGTGGCAGGGGAGAGGTGAGGGCGCAGCTGGGGTTGTCGCCCGTCAGGCTGTCGGGATCGAGCACGCATTGATCGGGCCAGGGATAGGCCCGCAGCCTGAGGGCGCCGCCAGGCGAGGTGAACTTCAGGGCGTTGCCCACCAGGTTGTCGAACACCTGCAGCAGCAGGTCCCAGTTGCCCAGCACCCGGGGCAGCTGGGGATCGGCATCGAAGCCGAGATCCACCCCCTTGTCACCGGCATTGAGGCGATAGGTGCGCAGGGTCTGCTCGATCGCCGGACCCACCTCGAGGGGCTCCAGTTCCCAGACCCGGTCGGATTCGAGCCGGGAGAGGTCGAGCACGTCGTTCACCAATCGCGTCAGCCGATCGGTTTCGGCGTTGGCGATGCCGAGAAACTCCTGTTTTTGCTCATCGCTTAACTGGTCATTGTAGTCGTGCAGGGTTTCAACGTAGCTCTTGATGTTGAACAGGGGCGTGCGCAGTTCGTGCGACACGTTGCTGATGAAACGGCTCTGGGCGGCGTTCAATTCCACCTCCCGGGTTAGGTCCTGGATGGTCATCGCGATGCCTTTGAGCACCTCCCCACTGGCATCCCGCACCGACTGCAGCACGATCCGCAGGGTGCGCGGTGGCTCCCCGAAGCTGCAACGCACATCGGTGCTCTCCCGTTCGCTGCTGATCAGGTTCTGCAGGGCACCGGCCAGCTCCATCGCCAGCCGATCGGGAAGCACGCCGATCACCTCGTTGCCTTCGAGATTGCGGGCCTCCCAGCGGAACAGACGGCGGGCGGTTGGATTCACCAGCACGATGCGGCCATCGGCATCGAGGAGCACAGCCCCATCGGCCATGGTGGCGATCAGCGACTGCTGCTTGACCTGCTCGGCCCGCAGTTCCTCAATATTGGCGGCTTTGTACACCTCCAGCTGGGACGCCATCGTGTTGAAACCCTCCAGCAATTCGCCCAATTCACCGCCCACCGGCAGGGCGATACGGGTGTCGAAGTTGCCGCCGGCGATTGAGCGCACCCCTCGTAGCAATTCCTTCACCGGGCGGATGATCGTGAGCGCATTGATCACCGAACCCAGGATCACCAGCACCCAGATCGATACGAACACCGCCACCGTGACCTCCCGGGTGAGGGCCGAACTCACCAATAGGGTTTCGTTGGGGTTGATGCCCAGCGCCACCACGCCGAGGTAGCGATCGCCACTCACCATCGGCACGAACACATCGGTGACCTGCCCATCGGGGGTGAGGTGCTGGCGGATCAGCGGATTGTCAGGGCGTCGCTGCAGGTCGGCAGGGAGCTCCAGGCGCCGGCTCAGCAGCTGTTCCCCCGCCGGCGGGGTGCCTTCGCCGCCATTGCCCATCGGGATGCCCAGGTAGATCACGCCATCGGCATCGGCGAACACGATGTAGCGGAGACTGCGGCTGGATTGCCAGAAGCGTTCCGCCACCGCCGCCAGCTCCCGGTCATCGCCTTGGGCCACCAGCGGCGTCACGTTGGCCGAGAGGAGCAGGCCCAGATCGCGGGCGTAGCGGGTGTCGCTGATGCGCGCATCCTGCTGGATGCTGTTGAGGGAGAAGAAGGTGATCCCTGTCATCAGCAGGCTCACCACCAGGGTGGCCACCGCCAGCAGCTTGGTCTGCAGGCTGAATTCGGCCCACCAGCGGGCCAGGGCCTCCAGCCAGGCCGGAGTGCTGTTGGCGGCGGCGCTGGCCGCGGCGGCGGAGGCCGGCCAGCTCAGGGGCTGGGCGGTGTTCTCGCCTGGCAGTGCTGCTCCCGCAACGGCGGGGCCACCGGGATCGGCCATGCTGGTTGGGGTTGAAGGGGCCATCAGGTGGGTGGGCTGCTCGGCGGGCGACGCACCTGGTGGCCGATGTCGCGCCGGAAGCTGATTCCTTCGAAGCTCACCCCCGCGAGGCCGGCGTAGGCGCCTGCGAAGGCCGCATCGAAGTCGTCGGCCTGGGCCACCACCGCCAGCACCCGGCCGCCGGCCGTCACGCAGCGGCCATCGTCTTCCAGGCGGCTGCCGGCATGGAAGAGCTGCAGGGTGTCGCTGGGCTTCAGGGCGCTGTGGATGGGGTCGCCCCGGCGCACGTCCCCCGGGTAACCGGCGGCGGCGGCGATCACGCAGGCGCTGCAGCCGGGCGCAATCGCCAGGGTCGGGGCCGCGGCCAGGTTCCCCTGGGCACAGGCCAGCAGCACCGCCGCCAGCTCAGGTCCCAGGAGGGGCATGAGGGTTTCGCATTCGGGATCGCCGAAGCGGCAGTTGAACTCGATCACCTGGGGGCCGTTGGCGGTGAGCATCAGGCCCGCATAGATCACGCCGCGGTAGTCGATGCCACGGCCCTGCAGAGCCGCCAGGGTGGGCTCCAGCACGCTGCGGCGCACCGCTTCCAGGCCCGCCGCGTCGAGCAGGGGTGCCGGGGCATAGGCCCCCATGCCGCCGGTGTTGGGGCCGGTGTCGCCTTCACCGATGCGCTTGTGGTCCTGGGCGGGGGGCAGCAGCACCATCGCCTGGCCATCGGTGAGGGCGAACACCGACACCTCCGGGCCGCTCAGCTGCTCCTCGAGCACGAGCGAGGCACCCGCCGCACCGAAGCGTCCGTCGAACACCTCCTCGATCGCGGCCCGTGTTTCCTGCACGCTGGCGGCCACGGTCACCCCCTTACCGGCGGCCAGCCCATCAGCTTTCACCACCAGCGGCCGGTTGAGCCGCTCCAGCAGCTCCAGGGCCTCCTCGCGGCTGGAGGCGCTCCAGTAGCCGGCGGTGGGGATGCCCGCTTCCACCATCAGGGCCTTGGCCCATTGCTTGCTGGCCTCCAGC
>JAPLIE010000183.1 GCA_026389265.1 Cyanobacteriota bacterium
CGAAAGCGGCGGCACCGCGCTCTTCACAGTGGTCCTCAATACACAGCCCACGGCTGATGTCACCATTGCCCTGAGCAGCAACGACACCACAGAAGGCACCCTCTCCACCTCCTCCCTCATCTTCACTGCTGCCAACTGGAATGTCGCCCAGAGCGTCACCGTCACCGGTGTCGATGACGCCATCGTCGACGGCAATGTTGGCTACACCATCCTCACCGCCGCTGCCACAAGTACAGATAGCGTCTACAACGGCTTGAATGCAGCTGATGTCAGCCTCACCAATACCGACAACGACACCGCAGGAATCACCGTCAATGGAACCTCAGCCAAAGATATCCTGACAGGAACAGTGGGCCCAGATATAATTACTGGCTTCCAAGGTCCCGATATTTTAACTGGGAAGGGCGGGAGCGATCGTTTTGTCTACACCAGTATCGTTGATGGTGGCGACACCATTACAGATTTCAGTGCATCAGAAGGTGACATAGTCGACCTCACAAGGGCCCTAAAAAGCATTTCATACATGGGATCAAACCCCATTGCCGATGGCTATCTCAAATTCTTGCAAATTGGAAACAGTACAATGATGCAAATCGATCCCGATGGATCAGGAGCAGCTATTGCCAGAAATTTCATCCTGTTCAATCAAGTTAATGCCTCCATCCTAAGCAGCACCACTAACTTCCTGTTCTGAGAACCCGAAACCCTTAGGCTCGTAAGGCATTAGCAAATCAAAGCTAGGTCTTAAAATCTGTGCTAAGCTTGGGTCAGAGCCTTTGGCTTTAATGGCCTGTACCCCAACATGCCAACCACCCCTACCCATGCACTTCCAAGGCATGGAGGATTGACAACGAATCCGACATCCTCCTCATCCAATGAAGAACACCCTCCCAAGGCTTGTCCAAACAGCAACCGGTTTAGCCTTCGCTGTCGCCATCGCAAATCCCGCCCCCCTGCACGCGGCCACTGTTACATATCTTTTTGATGTAAATATTGATTCGGGCTCTCTGGCTTCGAATACATATTCAGGCAGCTTTGCTTACGACGATGCAACCGCAGATGTCACTGCGTTTTCATTTTTCTTTGACGGATTACAGTACGACGAATCTGATGATGTTCTAGCAGAAGTCTCTCAAAATGGGCCAAATTTTCTAGGCCTAATCTTTTCGGTTGTTGGTATCCAGCCCAACTCTTCATTCTCGTTTGTTGCAGGCAGCTCAGATATTAATGAGGCTTATTTTGCTTACGATCCTAATTCTAATTCAGGACAGGCTGGTTTCGGGTCAATCGTCTACAATATGGTGAATCCACCTGTTACGAATGCCGTTCCAGCCCCGCTTCCTTTCGTGGGTGCAGCAGCATTCTTCGCCTACAGCCGCAAGTTGAGAAAAAGGGTCTATCGGACACCGCACGCATAGTACAAAACAGGCCAGTTGGTGCCAAATTCTTGATGGTGCAGACGAGCACCACAGCCCCCATTTTGACACCCCTTAGCTTGGCCTCGTTGCAAACCAATTTTTTTCCTCTCGTGGAATGCGCGTCAGGGGTGGGCTCCTTTCGGCAGTTGCGCCATCGGCCGCAGCCGTCCCATATTGGATGCGAAAGAACCCCTTCCCGCCTGCATGCTCCCCTGGCTGCTGGCCGCCATCACCCTGGCGGCCGTTGCGCTTACGGCTTCCTCCCTAGGGCGTCATCTGTTCGAGGTGTTTGATGAGCGGCCCCAGCCAGCCTGGGACCGCTGGCTGAACCCGATCGAAGCCGGCCTGTTGCGCTGGATCGGTGACAACGGCCGCAGCGCCGACTCCGCGATCGGTTACCTGATGCCCTTGCTGATCAGCAATGCCATGTTCGGGGCCCTGGCACTGACGCTGTTGCTGGTTCAACCGCCGTGGTTAAACCCCCTGGGGCTTGGCGGCCTGCGCTGGGACCTGGCGCTCCACACCACGATCTCCTTCCTCACCAACACCGATCAGCAGCACCTGGTTCCCGAGCAGAGCCTGGGCAACCTGGCCCAGCTGGGGGCGATGCAGTTCCTGATGTTCGTGTCAGCCGCCACCGGCCTGGCGGTGGGCTTCGCGGTGATCCGCGGCTTCAGCGGCCGGCCGATCGGCAACTTCTATCGCGACCTGCTGCGCGAGCTCACCCGGGTGTTGATCCCGGCTTCGCTGTTGCTGGCTCTGTTCTTCCTGGTGAGCGGCGTGCCCATGACCCTGGCGCCGCCGCTGCAGATCACCACCCTGGAGGGAGGCCAGCAGCTCTTGCCACGTGGACCCGGTGAGCACCTGGGCGATGCTGATCATCCCGGCCGCCACAATCGATGCCTTCGGGCGCTTCGTGGGCAACCGCCGCCAGAGCAACCTGCTGCTGGTGCTGGTCTTCGCCTTGCTGGTGATCGGCGCCGTGGTGGCCATGACGGCCGAGCAGGCCGGTAACCCCGTGCTGGAGCGCTGGCTGAGCGGTGGCAATCTTCAGGGGAAGGAGCTGCGCTTCGGGCCGGCGCTCACCGGCCTGTGGGCGGCGGTGACCACCGGCACCATGACCGGGGCGGTGAATGGGTCAATCGATGCGGCGATGCCGCTGACCATCCTCACCGCCCTGTTCAATCTGTTTCTCCAGGTGGTGGTCGGAGGCCAGGGCACCGGCATTGCCTACCTCCTGGTGTTCGTGCTGCTGGCGGTGTTCCTCACCGGCCTGATGGTGGGCCGCACGCCGGAATTCCTGGGCCGCAAGGTGGAGAAGCCCCAGGTGGTGTGGGCCAGCCTGATCCTGCTGATCCACCCACTCTTCGTGCTCATC
>JAPLIE010000002.1 GCA_026389265.1 Cyanobacteriota bacterium
TGCTCGAGCAGATTCGAGGTCAGAGCGCCAGGGGTGAGTCGCAGCACGGGGGATGGGGCTCGATGCAGCGGTGGAGCACAAGGCCCGTCCCGATGATCGCAGCCTGAAGCAGCAAGCAGCAGCCAACGGGCGGAAACCAGATGCGGAGCTTCTGGACCATGACCCCTCAAGTCGATCGCGTGTATTCCAGGCAAGCCGCTCCGGAATCGCTGTCGCCCTCGTCACGTGGGGATGCTCGCGTCAACCCTGCCTTGGCATGAACCGGACCATTCCTCGCTAACTTGCTTTGGACTCGATGTTGTGCGGTGGCAAACGACGAACCAGGCGTCCTGCCCTCTCCACTCGATGGCGACCGGAGTGCCGCTTTTGGTTTGGTCTCCCCGATGGAGGCCCATGGCAGCTACCGGGGATCCGACTGGTCGCCGGAGCGACTGGCCTTTCACCAGAACTTGGAAAGCTTCGCCGATCGGGTGGGGCTGATCGTGGGCCTGCAGAGCAACGGCAAATTGAGCCAGGAAGGGGCCTACGCCGAAATCCGCAAGCTCTGGAAATCCCTGCGCACGAGCAAAAACAACCTGCTCAGTGAGGACGGCTCCCCCGGCGAGACCGCGAACCGCTGAGATCTCAGGGGTGTTGGTGCCATTAACCTCGGCGGCGCCCGACCCAACGCCAGCCCACCGCCGATCGAACCCTACGGAAGGCAGCGGTAGAGGTGGAGTTCACCGGCTCGCTCGATCAGAGCGCAGAGCAGATCGCCGGCATCAGGTCGTGCGCGGCTAAGCAGCAGGCGCTCGCCTTGGGCCGAAAGCGGCAGATCCTCTAGCCCTGCGCTGCCGCGCACCCGACGGCCGGCGTACCAATTCAGACTGGGTCGTTCGGCCTCGCGCCAGAGCACCAGGGGGGGAGCGGTGGCCCCCACCGGCTGTCGACGCGCCACGGCGGCAATGGGTCGCACCGGCCAGGATTCGTTCAACTCCCACAGCCAGAGGGGCCCGCTCAGCAGCAGGGCCAGGGTGAGCCACACCCCCCCCACCAGGAGCAGCCCCCCCGCCCTGCGGCCGGCCGGCCCATGACCGAGCAGCAGGCCGCCGCCGGCCAGCAAGGCAAACCCAAGGCTGAGCAGCAGCGGCCGGGTGGCCGGAGGCAGGGGCAGGATTCCCAAGGCCGCCACGGGATAGGCCAGCAGCAGCAGCAGGCCCAGACCACACCAGAACCAGGGGATGGCGGCGGCTAGACCCGCGGCGGGGGGCCGACCTTCGAGGCCGGGCCAGATCAGCCAGGCCAGCACCGGAGCGCAGACCAGACAAAAAGGGGGCCACAGCAACAGGCAGTACCACGGCAGCTGGGTGCCCAGCGGCAACACCAGCAGGGCTGTGAGCACGGTGAGGCCCAGGCTCCAGTGTCCAGCGCGCTGGCGGCGCTGGCGCCAGGCCAGGGCCAGACCGAACGGCCAGAGGGGAAGCCAGGGCCAGCCTCCCTTGAGCAGCTCCAATAGGGGCGGTCCAGGTCCGCCGCTATGGCCCTCGAGCGAACCACCCACCCGGGCAAACCCCTGGCTGGTCCACATCACCAGGGCATTGGAGCCCCGTGCCATCCAGTGGAGGCCATGCCAGCCCAAGCCCGGCAACAGCCCTATGGCCAGGCCCAGCAGCAGCGGCCACCAAGGGAGCTGGGGCCGGTCCGGTTCCAACCAGCGCAGGGCCAGGACCGCCAGCAGCAACGGCAGGGCGGCGTGGGCCTTAAGCAGCAGCAACAGGCTGGTGGCCAGGCCAGCCACCAGGGCGAGCCCCAGGTTCCGAGCGGGGCGTTGTTTGAGGCGTTGATCGAGGCGTTGACCGAGGCCCAGCACGGCCCACCACTGCAGGGCCATGGCCACCAGCAGGGCGCCATCCAGCATGGCCAGGCGCCCATGGCGCGCCAGGGGCATCAGGGTGAGGGCGATCGCGGCGGTGGCCAGGGCTGTGCCCCGCTCCGCGGGGCGCAGCCGCAGCTGCACCAGGGCCAGCAGGGGCGGCAGGGAGGCCGAGAGGAGGGCCGGGCCGAGCCGCACCACCCACTCCGGCGGTAGGGCCTCCGCTGGTGCCTGGGCCAGGGCGCGCCAGAGGCCGATCACGGCGGCGATCAGAAGATGGATCGCCGGCGGCTTGTTGAGGTAGGGCTCACCCCAGAAGCTGGGCAGGAGCTTCTCGGACCAGGGGGCCTGGCTGATTTCGAGGGCCACCCGGGCCACGATTCCCTCATCCCAGTCGCGCAGGGGCTGGCCCCCCAGACCCACCAGGGCGAGCACGAGGGCCAGCAACCAGATCAGCAGCAGGGCTGGGGCCAGCCGGAGCGGCCGGGGACCGGAACCGGCGCGCATGGAGTGGAGGGCAGATCTAGGGAGTCTGCCCCGCTGCATACCGGCCCGGAGCTGACGGAGACCTCCTGTTCCTCACCATCCGCCGAGGGCAGCGGCAGCCCATGGGAAGGCTGTCGGTAACGTGAATCACGGCACCGGAGGATGGGTTTGATCCGCGGCAGCGTCACCCTCGCCAACCCCACCCGGCCAGAGCTGGTGCCCCTGCCGGTGTCGGCCCTGGCGGACAGCGGCGCGGTGCATCTCTGCATCCCGGAGCACCTGGCGATCCAGCTGGAGCTGGCGGAGCTGGAGCGGCGCGAGGTGGTGCTGGCCGACGGCCGCCGCCGCACGGTGCCCTATGTGGGTCCGGTGGAGGTGCGCTTCGGCAACCGCCGCTGCTTCACCGGCGCCATGGTGCTGGGCACCGAGGTGCTGCTCGGCGCCATCCCGATGGAGGACATGGATCTGGTGCTGCGGCCCCAGCTGCAGAGCCTGGAGGTGAACCCCGAAAGCCCAAACCTGCCGACGAGCGTGGCGATGCAGGTGGTAGACGCAAGGCATCGGGCTCTTATTGATGCAGGATCTGTATCAACCTCACGGGGGACGTTGACGGCCATTCCCGCAGCGGTTCTTGCCTGGCAGACCTAGTGGACGCAGAGGCGGGGCTGCCTCACACTGCTCCTCAGAGCTATAAAGGACCTTAGACTCAGGCAGGGCGAGGCCTTACTGAAACTTGATGCCAATGCCGCCATGACTCAAGCGATGCGTATGAATCAGTCCATGGGGCTTTCCCGCCCTGCGCTAAGCGAGCTGAGTAATCAGGAAATCGGCTGCGGCGCAAGGGATCTGACATGGCGTGGAAGCCTTGATCAGCGATCTTCCGGAATCACTGTCAAGAAACGTGTGCATTCGCCCTTGAGCATGGGTTTGCCGGCTTGGAGAGAGCGAAAGAGCGCTGTAAAGTAAATCTGCGTAGACTTAACTCATGACTTCTTCGCCTTCGCAATCCCTCCACATAGTCAATGGCTATTTGTGCAGATGAGTAAATTTAAACTCTTTCTGATTCTTGGCCTTGTCGGGGGCGGAGCCATTGCTTTGATGGTTTTATTGCTGACGGTCGGTCGCAATATTGGTCAATTCTTTTTTGGCAGAAGCTTTGCCGAAGGCCAGCTCAATAGCTATGTCGCCAATGTTATGAAAGAAGACATCAATGGATCTCAATGTCAGGCCTGGGATACGGACGGCAATGGTTACGTTTCTTGCACCTATACCTTGGTTTCACAGCCGGGTAGACCCTATGCGCTTGAATGCGCGGCCTGGGGATTGGATGGCTTTCTCAATCGAGGTTGTAGGCAATCCCCACTGACTCGTCCGTAAAGGCACCTGGAAAAATCCCGTATCCCACCAGTTACACAATCCCCGAAGCAGGGGCTAAGGGCGAGAGTGGGACTACGTGATTGTGCGCGAACTCCTGCACCTCAAGGTGCCCAACCACGGCCGCCTCTGGAAAGCATTGATGCGCGCCCATCTCGGCGACTCGAAGGCCTCAGCTGAGCGTCTGCAACAGGCCGCCACCAGCTGCCCGGGCCCGCCGAGGGCCGCCGCGGCCGGGCTGAGGTAGCCACGAACACAGGGGGGCTGGCAGAAACCACATCGACCAGCCAGGGCGGAGCGCGAGGGTGCTATCACTCCCTTTCTCCTCCTCCATGGCCCTGCGACTCGGCGATACCGTTCCCGATTTCACCCAGGACTCCCAGCTCGGTCCCATCCATCTCTACGACTTCGCTGCTGACAGCTGGGTGGTGCTCTTCTCGCATCCCGCCGACTACACGCCCGTCTGCACCACCGAGCTCGGTGAGGTGGCCCGGCTCCGCCCCGAGTGGGAGAAGCGCAACGTCAAAACCATCGCCCTGAGCGTTGATAGCGCCGAAAGCCACAAGGGCTGGATCGGCGACATCAATGAAACCCAGCACACCACGGTGGATTATCCGATCCTCGCCGATGCGGATAAAAAGGTGAGCGATCTCTACGACATGATCCATCCCAACGCCCTCAACAACCTCACGGTGCGTTCGGTGTTCATCATCGACCCCAACAAGAAACTGCGGCTCCAGATCACCTATCCCGCCAGCACCGCCCGCAACTTCGATGAAATCCTGCGCGTGATCGATTCGCTGCAGCTCACCGAGTATCACTCCGTGGCCACGCCGGTGAACTGGAAGGACGGCGATGACGTGGTGGTTGTGCCCTCGATCTCCACCGAGGACGCCCGCGTCAAGTTCCCCAAGGGCGTGACCGAGATCCGGCCCTACCTGCGCACCACGCCCCAGCCGAATCGCTGATGGTCAGGCACCGGCAAGGGGTGCCCGGTCTCTTAGCCCGCTGGCATCCTGATTAGGTTCCGGTGATGCTACCGCCGATCAGTGCTCAGGCAGAAATTGTCGAAGCTGCCACCAACCTCCGCGCCGAAACCCAACACATCACCCGCCTCTACGAACGCAAACTCGCCGCCTCGGAGGAGCTCAAGAAGGCGCTGCTGCATCAGACGTTCGACGGCGAACTCTGAGCCGTTGCGAGCGGCCCCGGGTCGTTGTCTTTCCTTTCGGTCCCGCCACAGCCCAGCGTGCCCTGGCGGCCCCACCTGCTGGCTCTGGCTCCCGTTACGCGGAGTTGCTTGTGGTGATCCTTGATTAGGTCCTGGCCCTGTCACGGATCAGCAGACGCCCACTAGCGACGTGGACCTGCTGGACGGGACGGAGGGCCAGGGAGGCCAACCCGCGCTAGCGTTGAACACAACGTTGTACGGCTGCCGTCATGGTGCTCGGTGTGCAAGTGGAGCCAGAGCTGGAGCGCCAGCTGGATCAGTTGGCGCTCCAGCTGGGCAAGACCCGCAGCGCCTGCATCCGCGAAGCCATCAGCCACTATCTGAGCCGTCATGGCGACGCTGCCGAGGCGCGCCGCCAATCAGAACACCTCGCCAAGGTGGAGCCGACGCACTGGAGTGAGCAGCTGCCCGATTGGAACGACTGGACCGCATGACATCAGCCGTTCTGTGCCGCGGATCGGTGGTGACCGTGGCCAGCCCCGGGGTGTACTCCGGAAAGCCACGGCCCGCGGTGGTGGTGCAGGCGGATCGCTGGCTTCAGGCTCATCCCAGCGTCACCCTTTGCCCGCTCACCAGCACCCTCAGGCAGGCTCCCCTGGTGCGGATCGCCGTGCAGCCCTCTGGGCGCAATGGCCTGCGCAAGCCGTCCCAGCTGATGGTCGACAAACTCTTCACCGTGACGGTCCAGGCGGTGGGTGAGGTGGTGGGGCAGATGGAGCCCCAGGTGCTGGTGGATCTGGATCGGGCCCTGCGGGGTTGGCTGGAGCTCCCCTGATGGCTCCCGCGCCTACTGGCCTGGCCACGGGACTGACCCACGTCCTTGTGTTCGTCTCTGCGATCCCTCCTTGGCGGTGGCGGCCCTCAGCGGCAGCCCCGATCGCCTGCTCAAGGATCTGGAGCGGCTGGGGTTGCTTTCGAGTCGCTGGTGATCCGCGACCTGCGGGTGCTGGCCCAGGCGCTGGATGGCGAGGTGTTCCACTACCGCGACGACTACGGCGTGCCCGCCGATGGCATCGCCTTGGTGCCGGTGGGAGCGCTGGGGCCCTGATCAGGCAAGAGGCAAATCCAACCACCCACGCCAAACTGGCCCCATGAGCGCCGTCTCCCGTTGACATCGTTGCGACCGGTCAAGCTGCCCTGAATCAGCCAGCTTCTGGCCGCTGCACCAAGCCGATCAACGCCAGAAATGCCCACTACAATCAAAATTGTCATTTCCGTCACCGAGTTCCGCGCCCACTGTCTGGAGCTGATCCGGCAGGTGGAAGCCGGTGGCGAGGCGGTGGACATCAAACGCCACGGCAGGTTGGTGGCACGCCTCACCCCGCCTGTCTCCTCTCCGAACGACACCCCTCGCACCTGGGAGACTCTGCGCGGCAGTGGGGTGCTGCTGGGCGATCCGGAGGAATCGGTGCTGGAGGCCAGTGCCTTTGACGCTCTGCGGTGAAAGTCCTGCTGGATACCCATATCTGGCTTTGGTGGCTGCTGGGCTCCGAGCGTCTGGAGCACCTGGAACACCGATCGCTCGATCGCCATTCGCCGCAGTGGTGTCATCCCGATCTGGAACATCTCCGCCTCAAGGGGCTGAGGCTTGGCCATGCCGAAGAGATCCGTCAGACTGATCAGATAAGCGCCGTGTCTCGCCCCTCCAGCTATCACTACGTGGTGGATGAGCCCCTGCTGCGCACGATCGCGGCCGAGATCCAGGCGGCCATCCCCGGCGCCCAGGTGCGCCTGTTCGGCTCCCGCGCCTGCGGCACCGAACGGCCCGATTCCGACCTGGATCTACTGGTGACGGTGGCCGCCTTCCCATCGCCCGAGGAACTGTGGGCCCGCAGCTTCGCCGAAGACAATGCCTGCCGTGATCGTTTCGCCGCCATTCCCTATGTCGATAAGGGCGGCAGCTTGCAGTTCCGCTTTTATCAGGATATCGCCGTGTCGCGCGCCCTGGAGGCGATCGGCACCGGCCGCAACCCCCTCACCCCTCCCCTTCCGAGCGCACGGCCTCTTTGTCGCGCTCCATCAGCTGTTCTACAGCCAACTTGAGCAGCAGCGACACGATCGCCACGGTGGCCAGCACCAGGGAGGCACCAAAGGCCATTTCGGTGTGGTATTGCTTGTAAGCATCCTCCACGAACAGCGGCAGGGTCTGGGTTTCGCCGCGGATGTTGCCGCTCACCACCGACACCGCTCCAAACTCGCCGAGAGCCCGGGCGGTGGTGAGGATCAGACCGTAGAGGGCCGCCCAGCGCACCGAGGGCAGGGTGACCTTCCAGAACACCTGCCAATCGCTGGCACCGAGGGTGCGGGCCGCCTCCTCCTGGTCCCAGCCCTCCTCCTCCAGCAGGGGAATCACCTCCCGGGCCATGAAGGGGAAGGTCACCAGGATCGTGGCCATCACGATCCCGGGAAGCGAGAAGATGATCTTCCAGCCCGTGCTCTCGAGCAGGCCGGAGAACAAGCCATGGGTGGGGCTGTAGAGCAGCACCAGCATCAGGCCCACCACGACGGGCGAGATGGAGAAGGGGAGGTCGATGATGCTCAGCAGCAGGGCCTTGCCGGGGAAGCGGTGGCGGGCAATGGCGGTGGCGGCCGCCAAGCCGAAGATGGCGTTGAAGGGCACGGCGATCGCCGTGGCGATCAGGGTGAGCCGCAGGGCGGAGAGGAGTTCGGGCGATTTGAAGTTGTCGAGAAACACCCCGAATCCCTTGGCGAAGGCCTGCACCACCACGGCCAGGGCCGGCACCAGGATCACCACCCCCACATACAGGCAAGCCAGGATCGGGATCAGGGCGGGCAGGAAGCTACTGACGCGAAAGGAGGGTTTCACCCGGCGGGGAGGACTGAGGTCCTGGAGGGAGGGGATGCTGAAGGCCATGGGGAGAATCGGGCTGGAGGCCGCGGCCCGGAGGCAACGGAAAGGTGAACCGGAAAGTTGAACCGGAAGGTTGAAACGGAAGGTTGAAACGGAAGGTTGAAACGAAAAGGTGAAATCGGGAATGAGCACAGGAGCGGGAGGAGCCGGATGTCCGTGCTCGGCAGGGGCGAAGCAGCCGGAGCGTCCCGCCGTAGCGCCTGGCGGGATCGGCGGCTCAGCCGCTGGCGTCGCCCCCCTGGTAGCGCTGCCCCCAGACCTGCAGGGCATTGATCACCACCAGGCTCACCAAGGAGAAGATCAGCATCACCGAGCCGATCACCGTGGCGGCTTCGATGTCGTACTCCTCGATCATCTGCACGATCAAGGTGGGGGTGATCAGATCCTTGAAGGGCACGTTGCTGGAGATCATCACCACCGAGCCGTATTCCCCCACCGCCCGGCTGAAGCCCTGGGCGATGCCGGCCAGGATGGCGGGCGTCAGCTGGGGAAGCACCACCCGGAAAAAAGTCTGGGCCGAGCTCGCCCCGAGGCACCAGGAGGCCTCCTCCTGTTCCCGCTCCAGGGAGCGAAGCACCGGCTCCACGGTGCGCACCACAAAGGGCAGGGAGATGAACACCATCGCCACCGCCACCCCCAGAGGAGTGAACGACACCTCCAGGCCGGTGAGCCGCTGAATCGGGCCCCCCAGCCAGCCCTCCGATCCATACACAAAGGAGAGGGCCAGGCCCGCCACGGCTGTGGGCAGGGCGAAGGGCAGGTCGTTCAGGGTATCGAGCAGCTTTTGGCCGGGGAAGCTGGAGCGGATCAGGGCCCAGGCGATCAGCAGGCCGAACACGCCGTTGATCAAGCTG
>JAPLIE010000008.1 GCA_026389265.1 Cyanobacteriota bacterium
GCTGAGCCTGGTGCCGGCCCTGGCCGAACTGCGGGTGGATTACACCCTCGATCTCGCCCTCGCCGCCTGCACCACCCTGGCCCTTGCCCTGCTGGGCCGCTGGCAAACCGCCAGCCCACTGGGCGGGGGCCGCTGGGGCCAGGCCCTGGCGGCAGCGCTGGCGATCGCGGCGGCGGTGCTGGTGAAACAGAGCGCCCTGCTGGTGCTCACGCTGCCGAGCCTCTGGGCCGCGATCCGGGGGTTACGCAGCCGCCGGCGGAGTCTGCAGGTGCTGGCTGCCCTGCTGATCGTGATCGGCCTGGCCCTGCCCTGGCTGCACCACAACTGGATCACCACCCTGGGGGGCACCAATCGGGCCGTGATCGAATCCGCCGCCAGCGAAGGAGATCCCCCCGTGCTGAGCCTGGCCTCCCTGCTTTGGTACCCGAGGCTGTGGCGCAGCCAGCTGGGGATCGTGCTGCTGACCCCGGCCCTCGGCGCGGCCCTGACGGCGGCCTGGCTGCACCGCCAGCGGCTGGCCGGCTGGCTGCGTCATCCGGTGCGGGCCCTGCCGCCGGGCTGGGCCTGGCTGATCGGCTGCACCCTGGCCAGCTGGCTGTGCACCACCCTGAGCCCCAACAAGGACGACCGGTACATCGCTCCGGTGCTGCCCCTGCTCACGCTGCTGTTGGCCAGGGGCTGGTGGCAGATCGGCCTCTGGCTCCAGGCCCGGCCAGGCGTTTCCGGGGGCGCGATCGGGGCGGGAGCCCTGGCCTTCGGCCTGCTGGCGGGAGCAGGGGAGCTGGCCACCATCCAGGCCCGGTCCCTGCGCCGGGAGGCCCCCTCCCCCGCTCCCGCGGCCATGGCCGAGCTGCGCCGGCGGGTGGGTGAAGCACCGATCACCCTGCTGGTGGTTCCGGGAAGCCCCGATCTGAACGAACAGACCCTCAGCACCTATGGCCGACTCGGCGGCGGCCGGATCGAAGCCCGCCGGCTGGGTCGGAGCCGCAGGGAACATCCCGTGGTGCTCAATCGCAGCGACTGGCTGCTGCTGGCCACCGGCGACCAGGGCACCACCCACCCCGCCTCCCGGGAGCTCAGCGAGCGGATTCGCCGCGACGGACGATTCGAACGCCTCGCCCACTGGCCCTGGAATGCCGGCCGCGAGGTGGAACTGTGGCGACGGCGCGACGGCGCTCCCTTCCGCCACGAAAGCTTCGATGCCAGCTTCATCCGTCTGGCCCGCGGCATGGAACGGGGACCGGCGGGGATCCGTGAGCTGTTTGAGCGGATCGGCGCCGAACATCAGGCCGATGGTCATTTTCTCTATCAGCAACGGGTGGCCGCCTGGGCCCGGGAACGGCTGCGGCTGAACCCCAGCGACCGCGATGCCCTTTGGAGTTTGGCCCTGATTGAAACCCTCAGGAACAGACCCCAGGCAGCCCTGCCCTGGTATCGGCGACTGCAGGAACTCGATCCTTTGTCCCCCTGGCCCGCTGCTTACCGCGCCGTGGTGCTGCTGGCCGACTGGCGTCCGGGATCTGCCGCCAATGTGCTGCGTGAAACCCCGGAAACCGTGGCCAGCCAGCCAGTAAACCGGGCCCTGTTCCAACTCAGCCGTGGCCTTTCGGGCCATCCCCTGACCCTCGAATCCCTAAGGGTGAGTGTTCCCGAGGCGATCGCCTGGGTGAAGCGGGATCTCATCGCCAAGCCCCGGCCCTGAACCACGGCCCGGCGGCGGGATGGATCTCACGGAATATGCATCAGCCGTGGGGCCAAACATGGCCAGACAAACGATGCCCCCGACGGGCTGGAAGCCTGCCGGGGGCGCTCGTCGGGTCCGCGCTGCCGCGGAACCACGTGATCGAACAGCTGCCGTATCAGGCGGCGTTCTCCGCGATCTGCGAACCCTTGGTGGAATGACTGGAAACCATGGACACCTCCTCCGTTTGGATGATGCCAGCCGGTGTCGTATTCGGAATCTCCTCAGGTAGGAGACCCCACGCCACTGCTGACTGAACAGCGAAAGCCTAACCAGGATCGCCCCGCGACAGGCAGTTCATCGCGGGTCAGCATGCGTGGGTGCACCGGGGCCCTCCCCCGTTCTTCCTTGTCCGATCGATCCCACAGGCCCCCGGCGGATTCCGGCGCGACTACCTCCGTGGGGGGCCTGCCCCTGCGGACCCACCCCAGCGGCGGGCCGCCGGGCCGGCTGCTGGCGATCTGCCTGACCGTGGCGAGCGGCTTCTGGGGCCTGGCCGCCCTGCGGCATGCCCTGCTGCAGAGCAATTCCTTCGACCTGGGCCTCTTCGACCAGTGGGTCTGGCTGATCAGCCGGGGGCTGGCGCCGGTGAGCAGTCAGTCGGCCGATCTGCATCTGCTCACCGACCACGGCGCCTGGCTGCTCTACGGACTGGCACCGCTTTATGCGTTGCTGCCCACCGTGCAGTGGCTACTGGCCCTCCAGGCCCTCAGCCTGGCCTTCACCGCCGTGCCGCTCTGGATCCTGGCCCGGGATGCCGGACTGCCCCAAGGGCTCCGCTGGACGGTGTGCGGGCTGTGGTGGCTTCAGCCGGTGGTGTTCAACACCAACCTGTTCGATTTTCACCCGGAGGTGCTGGCCATGCCGCTGCTGGTGGCCCTGGTGATCGCTGGTCGGCGCCAGTGGATCGGGGCCTGGGCCGGATTGATCCTGCTGATCCTCGGCTGCCGTGATGGTCTGGCCCTGGTGACCCTGGGCCTGGCCCTTGAGCAGGCGGTGCGGCGGCGCTGGCGGCTGGCGGGCCTGGGGCTGGGGCTGTCCCTGGGCTGGCTGGCCCTGCTGAGCGGCTGGCTGTATCCGCTGCTCACCGCCCGCTATCCGGGCGTGAATGCTGGAGCCTCCCGCTACAGCTATCTGGGCGACTCGATCGGTGCGATCGCCCTGGGGCTCATCCAGCACCCGCAACGGATCCTGGGCCATGTCGACTGGGCAGGGGCGGCCGTGTACCTGTTGCTGCTGACCCTGCCGTTGCTCCCCTTCTGGCGCTGGGTCTCCCTGCCCGTCCTGCTGGCGGGCCTACCCCTGATCGCGGTCAACATCCTCTCGGAGAGTGGCGCCCAGCGCTCGCTGGTGCACCACTACAGCCTCCCCCTGGCGGTGATCGGCGTGGTGGCAGCCCTTGATGGGCTGGCCAGCGGGGGTGAGCGGCGGGTGCCCTGGCGCCGGATCGCCTGGGCGGCGGCCTGCTGGGCGGCCCTGGCGAAGCCCTGGTTCTTCACCGGGCCCTACCTAGGCCGGCTGGCCCTGGTTCCTGAGAGCCGCAGCGCCCTTGAGCTGGTGAGGCCCGGCGATGCGGTAGCCACAACCAGCTATTTGGCGCCCCACCTGAGCGGGCGGCGGATGGTGCTGTTCCCGACTGCTTCGGATGGCGACCTGGAGACGCTCGAACGGCGGCGGGGCATCAACCTGCTGCTCCTTCATCCACAGGTACCGGGCTGGGCCTCCGAGGGCGAGCTGCAGCGCAGCCTGCTGGAACAAGCCCGCCGCCGAGGCTGGAGCTGCCGAAGCTGGCCGCGGGGTCTGCAGCTGTGCCGCCGCCAGACCTGAGGAACCACGTCGTGACGGAACTCAAGAGCCGCGGCTGCCGGCACCGTAGTGATCTCAGCTCAATCATCGACAGACGAGCGAACTGGAACGGGCCTGGATGAACCGGATAGAACAGGAGCCAGCGAATGGGCCGGGCAGCTTGGGATCGCCAGTCTGCATCGCCCACGCAGCGGGGCGGCATCGCCAACAACACCGTGAGCGATGCCACGCCAGCAAAAAAGCGCCCCGGAAGGAGCGCTTACAACTGAGTTACTCAGTTCCAGATCAAAGAGCGTTGCCGCGGGGCAGAACCTCTTCAGGGAAGACGAAGTTTTCGTGAGGCTGGTCGGCTGGGGCCATCCAGGCGCGCAGACCTTCATTCAGCAGAATGTTCTTGGTGTAGAACGTCTCGAACTCAGGATCTTCAGCGGCGCGGATCTCCTGCGACACGAAGTCGTAGGCACGCAGGTTGAGGGCTAGGCCGATGATGCCGATGCTGCTGGTCCACAGACCCATCACCGGCACGAACAGCATGAAGAAGTGCAGCCAGCGCTTGTTGGAGAAGGCGATCCCGAAGATCTGGCTCCAGAAGCGGTTGGCCGTCACCATCGAGTAGGTCTCCTCTTCCTGGGTGGGCTCAAACGCCTTGAAGGTGTTGGCCTGCTCGGAATCTTCAAACAAGGTGTTCTCAACCGTGGCGCCGTGGATGGCGCAAAGCAGAGCACCACCGAGGATGCCGGCCACTCCCATCATGTGGAAGGGATTGAGCGTCCAGTTGTGGAAGCCCTGCAGGAAGAGCAGGAAGCGGAAGATGGCGGCCACGCCGAAGCTGGGAGCAAAGAACCAGCTGCTCTGGCCAAGGGGGTACATCAGGAAGACACTGACGAACACCGCGATCGGGCCGGAAAAGGCGATGGCGTTGTAAGGGCGGATGCCCACTAGGCGGGCGATCTCGAACTGACGCAGCATGAAGCCGATCAAGGCGAAAGCGCCGTGCAGGGCCACGAAAGGCCAGAGGCCGCCGAGTTGGACCCAGCGCACGAAGTCGCCTTGGGCCTCGGGGCCCCAGAGGAGCAGGAGGCTGTGGCCCATGGCGTCAGCGGGGGTGCTGACGGCGGCGGTAAGAAAATTGCAGCCCTCTAAGTAAGAGCTGGCAATGCCGTGGGTGTACCAGGAGGTGGCGAAGGTGGTGCCGGTGAGCCAGCCGCCCAGCGCCAGATAGGCGGTGGGGAAGAGCAGCAGCCCGGACCAACCAACAAAAACGAAACGGTCGCGCTTGAGCCAGTCGTCGAGGACGTCAAACCATCCCCGCTGGGGCAAGCGCCCTGCAGCGATCGTCATGG
>JAPLIE010000073.1 GCA_026389265.1 Cyanobacteriota bacterium
AACACCGAGCTATTCACCACCGCTCCAGAGGCGCAGATCCTGGCCGATCGTTGGCGCTGGGAGTACAACTCAATCAGGCCGCACTCGGCCCTCCAGGGGCGTACGCCCCTGGAGGCAGCTCAACAGGGAGCTGCAGCATGACCACACCCACCCACTCTCATAAGGCCTGGACCGATAAAGGGGGTCACGTCAGAGCCACTAGGTCGAGCATCCGTTTCGGTTGATCAAGCGTCAGTTCGGCTTTCAAAAAACCCGGCTGCGGGGCCTGCTCCTACCGAGGCCGCCGGCCGAGCGTGGCGGAGCCACTAGAACCGCTGCAAGGTGAATGTGCTGGCAGCCCTTTCGAACCTATTCATGGCACGTCGCAGGTTGTTATGCAGTACGTGATCTGGGGAATAGTGTGCCCTTTGAAGGGAAAAACAGACCCACATAGTCTAGATTCAGTTTCAAATAAGGTGAAATCAGGCAATCAAGCCTGAGATGCGACTCTAAATTGTTCATACAGCACAAATTGCGTCTTAGGGCTCTCTTTCGGGGCTCGTTGCCCAGAGGCTCCTTAAGCAACAGGACCAAGTCACCCTACGGGCGGAGGCAGCATGCATCATTTGGTCTGCGACCGCTTCCACTCGGCTTGGAGCGCTGATGGGCTGGCCTCCGGCTTGTTTGGCATCGGTTTGCAGCCGGGCGGTGGCTGCGCCTGTGGCACGCCCCACACTGCCGGTGTTGGTGGCGATTATCGAGCCCTCGTTCCGGGTCAGACGAAGCGGATCGTGGACGGAAAGGCCTGGCCTGCCCACGGTCCGCCACTCGCTTCGGGCAGGGCCTTGCAGGGAGGAGCGGCTGCACGACCCCAGAGGCTTCACATTCTGTTATAGTTCCTCCATAACTCAAAAAGATCCATGGCTGATTCCTCTTCCCGCTTTGGTTTTGTCGCTTTCGCCGAAACCTGGAATGGTCGCATGGCCATGCTCGGCTTCGTGATCGGTCTCGCCACCGAACTGCTCACCGGTCAAGGCATCCTCTCCCAAATCGGTCTGGGTTGAGCGCCATGAGCACCGACTACACCACAGCGATCTTTTCGGTCATCGGCTTGGTCGTTCTACTCACCGCAATGACGGCCTTCATGCTCACTCGCCCCAGCGATCTCAACCCCACGAACTCCCGCTGATTACCAGCCCCCTTATTAATGTTCAGATCCAGAACAGTTCGCCCCTGGCAGCCGCCGGGGGTTTTTTATTGTGTTCGCTGCAACTCCCCCATGACCGGCAATCTTCAAGCCATCGGCTTTCTGTTCACCTGGGTACTCGGCTGGGGGATCGGTGGGTCGCTCATCGATGCCGGCCTGATCAACGCAGGCGTTTATTCCCTGGATGGCGCCCAACTGGGCACCCTCACCACCTTCATTCTCTGGAGCCTCCTCTGGGGTGGCGGCGGGGTCTGGCTTTACCGGCGTTGGACGCGCCCTCTCACCCCAGACCGCTGAAGCGCTGCGGCCGGCAACCGCCGAGTCCTATCGATCAGCGTGAGCACCCGGCCCGCCGCGATCCCGGTGAATTGCTTGACATGATACGTGCCCGCCGTTGTCAAGGTCCCTTGATGGAGGTGGAGATTCGGGTTTTGCCTTCTTCTGAGAGGGCCAGGCCGAGGAACGCCTTCACTGCAGGATCAGCGGGTTGACGGTAGGCGTAAAACAGGGGCCTTTGAAACGGGTAAGCGTCAGCTTCCGGTGTGCTCCCGTCAATGGCCAACACCCGCACGGTTCGCTGGTCGGCCACCTGTCCGTAGGTGGCGTAACCGATGCCATCCACCCCTAGCTGCTGCAGCATCGGTGTGGTGGCATCACGGACCAAGGTCTTGATGTTTGGAGTCGTTCCAAAGTTTTTTCCGCCGAGAACAACGCTCTGGAAGGCCTTGTGAGTACCGCTGACGCTAGGCCTGTTGAGAACCCGAATCGTGCGGTCTGCACCGCCGAAGGTGGCCCAGTTCGTGATCTTACCGCTGAAGATCTGCACCAGTTGGTTGCTGGAGAGACCGCGGCGAAAGGGGTTGTCGATTCCGACCACGATGGCGATGCGATCTTTTGCCACCGGCACAGCCACCAGACCACGCTGTTGCTCCTCGGCCGTCAGCGGGCGTGATAGGGCTGCCAGGGTCACGCTTCCCCCCAGTAAGGCTTGGATACCGTTGTCTGATCCTGTGGCTGACGTGTTGACAACGGTGCCGGGATAGGCCTGGAGGAAGGCAGCTTTGAGTGCCTGATTGATCAGGACCATGCTGGTGGAACCATCAATGGTGATGGTGGTGCCCGCCGGTACGCTCTGCTGGGGAGGGAACTGCGCAGCTAAGTTGCCTCCAGCTCCACTGCCTCCTGGAAGCATTGAATTCACGCCTGAAACGGTGGGAAGCGAGGGGCGCCAGCCGAGCAGCTTGGGTAACTGGGATTGCAACCCCCACAGAGCACCGAGGCCCATCAGGATGAACAGAATCGGTGGCAGGCCTCTTTTGGGTCCACCGGCGGGTTGTTGGCTCATGGCTGGTGCGCCTCTGGCAGTGGCAGGAGAGGGGTCGAGTCCAGAGCCTTAAGGCGCTGGGAGACCTGATCATCAAGGCTGAGCTGATCGAGATCTGCCGCCAGCTTCTCCTGAGGATTATCGGAGAGCTCTGCCAACGCAGCATTGGTCATGTTCCTGCCCTCTACGGCGTTTTTGGCTGCTTCAAACGATGAGCGGGCCGAGCCGATGTCGAATTCATTGTTCACCTTGGCGATCGACTCAAGGGCGGCATTGACTTCAGCGAGATCCTTGATGTTCTGCATGTCAGACTTATACTGCTCAAGCTTGTTGCGCTCCCGGTTGAGTTTGTCTTTCGATGCCTCGACAAACGTTCCTGCTTGCTGCACCTGTTGATCGAGAGCTGGAAGGAGCTTTTCGATCTGAATAGCGCGGCTCATGGCCAGGCGTGCTCCATCCTCTTGGCCGGCCCTTTGGGCTAAGCGTGCCTGTTGCTCATAGGCTCTGAGCTCATCGATTTTATCTCGGTACTTCGTTCTGGCCCGTTCATAGGCTCCCACCTGCTGGGCCACAGCCTTGGCCAGCTGCTGCACCGACTCCTGCATCGACTGCAGTGACTCCTCGGCCACGGCAACGGCCACCTTGCCGCCTGATTCCACCGGCAACCCCCACAGCCATCGCCAGGAACCCACGATCACCCGCCCGGCCCGATCGCCCATCAGCCAGTAGATGAAGCTTCTCACTGTCTGCGCTCAACTCCCCAAACGCTAGGAGAGCGCTGCCAGCTCGTCATCGGTTTGCCCCCCACTTGGCACAACCCTCAGCTCATCGGCTGGGTTTCGTTGGTTTTCAAGCTGCTTCTGCAAGCACAAAATTCGGTGTTTGGTTCGGTCGTACTGGGCAACCCAGAGGATGGGAACCAGTATCAAGGAGAACCCCAAGGAGGGAACTGCCAACAGGAAGCTCAGAGCCGTGCAGAGATGGGGCGACAAGTAGGCCGGCGGAGAAACACCATCTTGAAGTCCCAGCTCAAGAGCCTGATCAATGATGGCTTGGTCTTCACGAGGAAGGAACCGCATGACCTGAACCGCACTCTTGATGGCAATGTTTCACCAGCCGGTTAAGGTTGATTTATCCCTAAGCGTTTTCGATCACCCCGTGTGGTGTTCGCTCGCCACCCCCTTGGGTGTTCCAAGGCACTGGCTCTCCGAAGTTCCTCGCTTTGAAGTGGCTCCGAGCCTCATCACACGCCTGTGTTCGGATCGTTCTCCCCCGCCAGAAGGGCATCGGTGCGTTCCCTGCATTCCCTCCTGCCAACAGGTCGATTGGTCCGGTCTCGTCACAGGCTGCTTCTGATCCTGATCGGTCTTATTGGCGCAGGAGTGTTTCTGCTGGGCTTAGGCCAAACAGGGCTGGTCGATGAGACCCCGGCCCTATTCGCCGCCTCCGCACGCCAAATGGCCGAAAGCGGCGACTGGCTCATCCCCCAGGTCAACGGCTTACCCCGCTACGACAAGCCTCCCCTGATCTACTGGCTGATGGGCGGCCTCTATGTCCTTCCCGGTTCCGATCAGTGGGATCCCCTTGGCAGCTGGGCTGCCAGGCTGCCCTCTGCTCTGGCCAGCATGGCCACGATGGTGGCCCTGGGCGACACCCTCCTGCGCTGGCCTCCGTCTGGCCTGGCAGGCGACGGCCC
>JAPLIE010000099.1 GCA_026389265.1 Cyanobacteriota bacterium
CAACCATCTATCGCTTTTATCTCTGCAAAAGGGTTATGGCAGCGAGCAAATGGAAACCTGCTCTTTCAAGGATAGGTTTGTCAGTTGCCAGCCCCAGGTCTGTGACACATGGGATTTTCTGGAAACCGCAGCCATCATTGCCAACTGCGATCTGGTGATCACAAGCGACACATCAGTGGCTCACCTCGCTGGCGGCATGAGAAAAAAAACTTGGCTCCTGCTTAAGAAAGTTCCTGAGTGGCGTTGGGGGTTAGAAGGTGAAACCAGCTTCTGGTATCCCTCAATGCGGCTGTTTCGCCAGAAGGAGCGTGGAAATTGGGATGATGTGATGGAGCGAGTGGCCGAGGAGCTCCGGATGTGCTTTGGGGTCTCAGTAAGACCTCAAGCAACCCCTTCAAAAGAACCTAGGGCAGTCTTAAATCCCGAGCCTGAGGAGAAGAAGATTCTAAACGTTCTTGCACCCATCTCCTCAGCAGTGCCGAAGATTACTGCAGACGAGCTATTTCATCTTCTGGGGAAGAGGGCTCCGACAATCAAGACATGCTATCAACTTCTTAGGCACAGCAGCAATTTATCAGTCTTAGAGCTGGGCACTACAAGAAGCTTTAGATCAGGAAGCATAGAAATCAATGAGTATGATCCGAGGGTAGCCAATTGGGACTGGGGTGCAGGCTGTTTCACTGCGACAATAAAGATCCTTCTTCCTGCTGCGAACTTAACATCTGTGGACCCCAACCATGAAGCGATCCAAGTCTCACGGACTCTCGCTACCGCGATTGGAGCGCAAGTTAACTATTTCCAAACAGACTCAACTAACTTCTTGAGATCTACCGAAGAAGCCTTCGACCTAATCTATATGGACCATGCCGAAGCTGGCACAAGTGATGCCTGTGCGATTCTTCATAGAGAAGACGCGTCAATCATCAAAGCCAGAAATCTTGTTAAGAAAGATGGACTAATACTTATAGATGACGCGTCGGGAAGATTTGGCAAGGGCATGTATAGCGTGCCCTATCTTGTCGATTCTGGATTTATGCCGATATCACATGGATCATATCAAGCGCTCTTTAGGAGAGACTATTGATTTTGCCAAATAATGCCATAACTCCTCTGCCGTGAGAATGCTCTGATTTTTGACAAGCATGCTTAACTTGATTTTTTTAACAGCTGCCGGAACTCCTATGGTATTAGCTCTCCACCTTCACTCCAGCCAAGGCCGTTATATCCACATCAAGCAACCGTCCCGATTGGCTCAAATTGATCTGAGGTTGGCACCCCTCCCCACCCAACCATCCCTTGAATAGCCCATGAACGACATCCGCATACCTGTTTCGATCGGGGAGCTGGTTGACAAGATCACCATCCTTGAGATCAAGCTCGAACAGCTGCAAGCAACGGCGCTCCTGAACGTGGAGAGCGAGCTGGCCCTACTGCGGGAGGTGCTGGCTGCCACGGGCCTGATGATCGATCCGGAGTTGTGGCATGAACTGGCGGCCACCAACCGCTCGCTGTGGCGGATTGAAGACGACATTCGCGAGCTGGAGCGTTTGGGCAGCTTCGCTGCTGAATTCGTCGCTTTGGCCCGCTCTGTATACCGTAGCAACGACCGCCGCGCCCTGCTCAAGCGACAGATCAATCAGCGCTACGGCTCCTTGATTGTGGAGGAAAAGAGCTACGCTCCTTATTAGAGACTCCTGAAGAAAGCAAATCCCTTTTGGCGAAACTTGTTTCAGTGAGAGGGCTCCGAAAACTAGTCGGGTACGGGGCAAGCATTGATTGCTGCATCTGTTTATCCCCATACAGGTACCCCAAGTAGCATAAAGGCTAGACATCAATCGCGGAGTTCTACTTGCCTTTTGCGGCACACTTGACCCTGAAAATCGCTTGGTGCTGCTCTCGGTATTGATGCCATGGTAATAGCTAACTCATGATCTAGCGTTAATTGAGCTTTCTGACCAGGCAGAATCGCGGCTGGTCGGATCGCCCCGTAGGCCTCAACCAGCACCCCATTCGCCCAGGCCATCGCACCCAGCACCGCCCCCTGGTTAGGTTCCCGGGCCATGGGCTCGCTGCAGATCGTTTGGTTCAAGCGCGACCTGCGCACGGCCGACCACCAGCCGCTGCTGCAGGCCAGCCGGCTCGGAACGGTGCTGCCGCTGGTGGTGGTGGAACCGGATTTTTGGCGGCAGGATGATGCCTCGGCTCGCCACTGGGCCTTCTGCGCCGAGGGCCTGGAGGAGTTGCGATCGGAGCTGGCACGACTCGGCCAGCCCCTGGTAGTGCGGGTTGGCGCGGTGGAGGAGGTGCTGGAGCGGGCCCGCCGCCAATTCGGCGTCGACGGGCTCTGGAGCCATGAGGAAACCGGCAACGGCTGGACCTACGCCCGCGACCGGCGCGTCGCCGCTTGGGCCCGCCAGCACGGGATCCCCTGGCACGAGATTCCCCAGTTCGGTGTGATCCGCCGGCTGGCCAGCCGCGATGGCTGGGCCCGCCGCTGGGAGGCGCGCATGGCCGAGCCGCTCGCCTCGCCCCCGGCTGCGCTGGCACCCCTGGCGGGCCTCGAACCCGGCCCGATTCCCACAGCCGCCGAGCTGGCGCTGGCGCCGGACCCCTGTCCGGGCCGCCAGCAGGGAGGCCGCCGGGGGGGACTGGCCCTGCTGGAGAGCTTTCTGCACAAGCGCGGCGCCCGCTACCACCGCGAGATCTCCAGCCCCACCACCGCCTTCGAGAGCTGTTCGCGGCTCTCGGCCCACCTGGCCTGGGGCACCCTCTCGATGCGGGAGGTGGTGCAGGCCAGCCGCCTCCGCGGCGCCGCCCTGCGCTCTCTGCCACCCGATGCGCGGGCCGAATGGCCCCGGGCGCTGCGGGGTTTCGAGGAGCGGCTGCACTGGCACTGTCACTTCATCCAGAAGCTCGAAAGCCAGCCCGATCTGGAGTTCCGCGAACTGCACCCGCTCACTGCCGTCGACCAGAGCGCCGCCGATCCGGAGCGGCTGGCGGCCTGGTGTGAGGGGCGCACTGGCCTGCCCTTCGTGGATGCCTGCATGCGCGCCCTGGTCGCCACCGGCTGGATCAACTTCCGCATGAGGGCGATGCTGATGTCGGTGGCGAGCCACCACCTGGAGCTGCCCTGGCGCTCCACGGGCCTCCACCTGGCCCGCCTCTTCCTCGACTACGAGCCCGGCATCCACTGGAGCCAGTGCCAGATGCAGGCGGGCACCACCGGCATCAACACGATCCGCATCTACAACCCGATCAAGCAAGGCCAGGACCACGACCCCCAGGGCGTGTTTCTGCGCCACTGGCTGCCGGAACTAGACGCCGTTCCCCTCCTCCACCTGCACGAACCCTGGACCCTGCCGGGTCTCATGGCGCAGCGGCTTGGTTTCGCCCCCGGGGTGGACTACCCCCACCCGATCGTGGATCCGATGGCCGCAGCCCGCGCGGCGCGGGAGCGGCTCTGGGCCCGCCGGCAGGAGGGGGGCTTTTCGGCACTGGCCGATGCGATCCAGAAGAAGCATGGATCCCGCCGCTCTGGGCTGGCGGCCAGCTCTGGGAAAGCCAGTGGCGCTGGGCGCCGGCGACGGCGGACGGCATCAGCGGTGAACGATGGTTCGATTCAGTTGGGACTCGATCTGAATCTCGGTTGATCGTGGCGGCGGGTTGCCGAACAGGCCCGGGGCACAGTCTCAAAGCCTTGGGCACCGAGTGGATCCAAAAAACTGGCGACGACTGAGGTAACGCAGCCGCCGCACTCGTTCGCAGGGGCGGAGGTATCGGCCGGAATCAGTCCCGGCTGTTGCCGCTAACCGTCACATAGGCCGGGGAGAGGGCCGAGGTGACCTGATCGTCGTCGGGGGTGTCGCCAGGCTCTTCAAGCAGGTCGTGCACGATCGCGCCATCGAAGGAGAGGCGGCCGCCTCCCAGCAGCAGCAGGGCGAGGCTGCCACCGAGATACAGCACCACCAGCTCCAGCACGTAGATGTTCAAGCCGGCCGTGAGGATGTGCTGGTAAGCAGCCACGCTCATGGTGCCGGTGATCGCCAGGGCCCCCAGCGGGGTGAACAGGCCGAGGATGAGCAGCCAGCTGCCGATCAGTTCCGAAAAGCCGGCGGCGTAAGCGAAAAAGAGCGGGAAGGGCAGGTGCAGTGACGCCACATAGGTGTCTGCGAACTGCTGGGGATCGGCGAGCTTCTCCTGACCGTGGTGAATCATCATCACGCCGATCGCCAGGCGCAGCAGCAGAAGCGCCGCGTTGGCCAGGGGTCCTTCGGGCAAGAAATAGGCCGCAGCCAGACGGCGCAGGGCAGCCGAACGATCTGCCGCGCCCCCAAACGCGACGGCAGGATCGCGAACCACGACCTCCTCGGGCTTTGCGGAGCGGCTCAGCAACACGAACCAAAGGGCAATACCGGCGGCGAGGAAGCCGGCGAATAGCTCGAGCAACAGGGGGGTGGACATGGAAGACGGCCTGATGAAGACAGTCTGACAATCCCCGTAAAGAAACGTGAAGCAGCTGAGAGGCTTGCAATCCCGGCATCCCAGGGACAGGGAGCCAGGGACGGCGAAACAACGCACCAAAACACCGTGCCGCCGAGAAGCAAAGCGCTGAACAGAGGATCCATGAACAGGAGAGCACCGAGCAGGGGAGCCCTGAACAGCAGCGCACTGAACATCAGAGCGCCGAGAAGCGAGGCACTGAGACGCCCTGACCAGAGGAGCCCCCAACAAAGAAGCACCAGAAAGTGGAGCGTCGATAATCGGAGCGTCGATCAGCGGACCGCGGAGGCAGATAGGCGACCAGCCGAACAACAATGTGTTGAACCGGAACGCTTTGCGGTCAGCCCAACTCCACCACCAGGCCGGCATGGTCGGACAGACCGGCCGCGCGCAGCTCCTGGGCGTAGCGCACCGAGCGGATCCGCGCATCGAGGGGCGGTGAGGCCAGGGCGTGGTCGTAGCGGAAACCGTTGCCCCGACTGGCGCTGAACCAGCTGTACTCCTGCTGCTGGGGATGGCGGCGCCGCCAGGCATCCACCCAGCCCTGGGCCAGCAGCCGCTGGAACCAGGCGGTGCAGGGAAAGGTGCGGGTCTGGGAGTCGAGCAGCGGGATGCCGCAGTTGAAATCACCGATCAGCAGGCTCAGCTCCGCCCGCCAGGCCGGCGGCAGGGCCAGCAGCGCCTCGAACGGGGCGATCTGGGCTTGCTTCTGGGGGAAGCGCACCGCCACCAGATTGAGCAATTCGGCCCCTCCCTCCTGCTCGTCCTGGACCCCTTCATCCGCCTCGCCCAGGGCCAGACCCGTTGTCCGGCCAGGCCAGCACAGCCGTGCCTTCATCAGATACACCGGCGCAGCGGGGTCGGCGCCGGGGCCGGCCGGGCGCAGCGGTGCGGCGCTGAGGGGCCAGCGGCTGGCGATCAACACCCCATTGGAGCGAGCATCGCCCATGGGGGAGAGCACCTGCTCCCCCAGGCCCAGATCGGCCAGGCCCTCCAGCAAGGGGTCGCGCCCCTCGCTGCGGCGCACCTCTTGCAGGGTCACCAGATCGGGATCGATCGCCGCGATCGCCGCCAAAATCGCCTCTCGCCGGCCACCGCCGCCGTGGAGGATGTTCCAGCTCAGCACCCTCATCCCGCCTCCTTCCCCACCACCTTCCAGCCCCCTACGAACAGCTTGGCCCGCCACTCCTGCAAGAACTGGCGGATCTGCTCCTCGGAGCTGCTCACCCGGATCTCATGGTTGAGCGGCGCTTCACGGTTGGGGCTGTAATCGGTGATGTGGAGCACATAGGCGGGATGATCCGGGCTGAGGGTCTCCTTGTTGGTTTTCCAGAGCAGCAGCTTGCGCACCAGCGTGGCTCCCTTGAGCACCTTGGTGGCCACCGCGCGCTCCAGCACCGTGCTGGCCGGCAGGCGCAGCTCGGCGGCATTGCGCTCCAGCTCCGGGATCTCGGTGATGTCGGACAGCTGACTGAGGCGCAGATCCTCCGGCCGTGCCTGTTTGTCGTCGCGCAGCCGCACGAACTGAGGCGAGATCAGGCTGCACAGCGGCAGGCGCCGCACCCCCTCCCAGCGGCGTTCGCTGCCGTGCCAATCAAGCACCATCCGATCGATCGTGCTGCCCAGCGACGTGCGCGACACCACATCGAGGCAGGAGAGTTCGGCCACCAAGCCCGGCTCCACCATGCGGTAGCCCACCTGGTCACTGTTCACCTCCACGTAGTCGCTGGCCACCAGCCGCTGATTGAGCAGGGTGAGCAGGGAGGCGCGCAACTCATCGCTGAAGCCGCCCCCCACCCGGCCCACGATCTGGAAGCTGTCGGCATCGGTGGGGATCGCCACCAGCAGGCTGTGGAGCAGGCCGGTGCGGTCGTCGATGCCCTCGGAGAAGCCCACCACCGCGAGATCGAGGCTGTGGCGCGGCTTGATCTTGAAGATGCCGCTGGAGTCGCTACGGGTCACCACCCCCTCGGCCCCCTCCTGCTCCACCCATTGGCGGTACTGCTGAAACACCCGCTGGCGATCGCCGCGCACGGTTTCCACCACCTGCACCCGATCGCCGCCGGCGAAGAGGCGCTGGGCCGCCTCCAGGGCATCGGCGTAACGCCCCGAAGGATCCTGCCCGTCGAGCTCATACACGTTGAACACCGCGAAGCAGAGGCTGTCGACCTCCGCCTGGCTGGCCGGATTGCGGGCCACCCTGGTCACGTCGTGGACCCTGGGCCTCTTGCCATCGCTGCGCCGCACATACAGCTCGCCGCCCAGCAGGGCCGAGCGCACCCCGGCCGCCTTCAACAGGGCGGCGGCCTCATCGAGGAAGGGAGCTCCGATGCGCACGGTGCCGCCGGGGTTGAGGCTGAGGCAGGCGCCGTCGCGGTAGGCGAGGCAGGTGAACTCACCGTCGATCTTGCGGGAGATGAAGGAGTCGTCGACGGCGGGCAGGCGCTGCTGGGCGGTGTCGAAGTCGAAAGCCCGCATCGTTTCGCCGAGATCGCGGCGCCGGCGCCGGGCCTGCCGCAACCACTCTGGATCCACCAGGGTTTCGGCGCCGCCGCTGCGGTAGCGGCCCAACAGGATTTTCAGCGCTGACGCATCCACCAGGGGGTGCTCTTCGCTGGCCGGTGGGGCGGAAGGTGCGCTGGAGGCGGGGGCGGCCACCGCGGACTGCGAACCAGGCCGGGACGCCACGGATTGACCAGCAGGAGCATCGGCGGCTTCCGTGACGCTGATGGGTGAGGTGGAAGCAACACCCGCCGACGGTGCCGGGGGCTTCAGCGCCGACCGCCGACCCCGGGCGACCGGCTTGGGCGGTGCGGCATCGGTGGAGGGTGCGGCATCGGCGGCCGGATTTGCATTGGCGGCCGGAATTGGATTGGCGACCGGTGTTGCATCGGCGGATGCTGCGGGTTCGGCTGAAGCGGCTGGCGACGGCTCCGGCAACGCTGGGCTCGCCTTGTCGGCAGGGGTGGCTGCCTTCCCGGTCGGCTTTCGGGTCGGTTTTTCGGAGGCCTGGACGGCCTTCCGGGATGGAAAGTCCGCCGCGGCCGATGGGGCGCAGTCTGGTTGGACGGCGGCGGCTCGGGCGCGAGCTGATCGGGAGGCTGCCGGCGCGGGCGTGGAGAGCTGGGTGGGGGGGTTGGAGCTGGACGCCTTCGATCGGGTGGCTTTCGGCTTCGCCGACTGTGGGGTGGTGGCCTTGGATCGGGAGGTGATCGCTTCGAGCACTGCCGGCTGGGGGGTGGCGTCTTGGCCGCTGGCGGGTTGTGCGGCAGCCGCTGCGGCAGCCGCCCGCCTGGAGGCCAGAGAGTCCGTGGGCAGCTCCGTGCCAGTCGCCATGGGAACAACGGAGCTGGCCTCAGCTGCACCGGCTCGACGACGGGTCGTCATGACGCCACACCCCCGGATGGCGCCTGCGGCGGTGGATCGGGTCGCTTCAGCTCAGCGTTGGAGAGGTGCAGGAGCAGGGCGTAGCGGTCGCCCTCGACCCGCCCCTCCAAAAAGCCCCGGTAGGGAAGGCTGCCCCGCCGGAACACCAGCGGATCGCGCCCGCCCTTGCCGCCGCCGATCAGCATCAGGCTGTCGCTGGCGGCCAGCTCGCTGGCCATGCCGTGCAGGAAGTCGTAGGTGAGGCCGTTGATGTGGAGGATCTGGAGCAGGTCGCTGAAGATGTAGCGGCGCACCGCCTCGGCCTTGGCGATCCGACGGCCGGTCCAGGCCAGGGGAATGGCGCCGTTGGTGTTTGCCTCGGCCCGCTGCAGGGCCCGCCGCTCGATCACCACGCCGCAGGGATCGCGCACCAGTTCATTCTGCTGCACCTGGTACACCGGCTTCTCGGCCGGGTCGATGAACACCCGCGACAGAAACCAGAGGCTCTGGCCGAACCGTTCGGTATCCACCTCGGGATCGCCCTCCACCAGGGCGCGGGCGATCGCCTCCGGCTCCCCGAAGCGGCTCTGCAGCGCGTCGAGGTCGTGGTCGACGGTGGAGCGCAGGATGCGATGGGTGGTGGGGTAGCCGCCATCGGGCCCCAGCCAGCGGATCGGCTCCCGCGCCCGCAGACCCACCGCCTTCACCACGGCGTCCCGCTTGCGGCTATCGGCGATGTTGATTTCGGGCATGGGTTCGAGGGGAGGGGGTGAGCGAGGGTGGGGCGAGCGCTCCTGGTTGAAGGCGGGGAGGTGTCCTGGTCGGGAGCCGTGCAGGACGAACGAGGCTGGGGGAGAGCGGAACGGATCGTCCGCTCAGAGCATGCGGAAGTCGAGATCGGCTTCGGCTTCACCGGGCAGCGGCTCCTCCTCCACCTCCACGCCGCAGCGGGCGACCTGGTCCAGGCTCACCAGCCGGATGCGGTTGGCATCACCAATCAACAGCCACACCGTGCCGTCCTCGCCCCGCAGCAGGAAGGCCGGATCGCTGGCCACTCCACCGCGCCAGCTGAACGGGAAGCTGAAGATCGCACCCGACTCCAGCGCGGAGGCCAGCTCGGCATCGAGCGGCCCCTCCAGCGGCGTGAGGGCATAGGTGAGGCGGATGCTGTGCTCCAGCAGCCGGTCCACCGCCACGGTCTGCTCCAGGGGGATCGGCCCGTCGAAGCTGGAGGGGATGCGGGGGAGGGGAGCGCCATCGGCGTCGACGGCGGTGAGAGCCTCGCCATCGATCCAGCGACCGTCGGGAGCGAGGTGGCCGATGGCAGTACCACCCATCGGGATCAGGGTGTGGCCGTCGGCGGCGAGGGTGGCGAGGCTGCAGGGGTGGCCCTGGTTGTCGAGGGTTTCCAGGGAGCGACTGCCGTAGAGGCGGCCCCGGTCGACCTTCTCGATGGCGCAGGCCAGGCTGCGGCCGCCATAGCTGAACTGAAGGGTGCGGGCCATCGGGGAGGAAAGTCACGCCCACCGCAGGGGTGGCACTGAAGGGAATCGGAACGCCATGGACGGCCCCAACGGTGCCGCACAGGAGTGATCAGCCAGGGATCAGCCGCTCGGGCCACAGAGGCGCCGCACCGCCGCCAGGGCCTCCTCGAAGGCCCGGGGACCGTCGTCCAGCGGACGGCAGCTCACACCCCGATCGTCAACGTAGGCCGAGGCGATCGGTTTGCCCACAGCGAGGGCGATCTCCTTGTAGGCGAAGCCGTGCTGATCGAGCCAGGCCCTAATCCGCTCCTCGATGCGCCGCTGTTCGGCCTGGGCCGCCCCGTCGCTGGCCCGGGCCGAACGGCCACCGAGCCGGGCGGTGTGGATCACGATGTCGGCCTGCTCGGCTAGGGCCCGCGTGAACTCCACCGCCCCATCGATCGGATCGCCCAGCTCCTCCGCGCCGCGGGCGTAGGTGCGATTCACCAGCACCCCATCAAGATCGAGGCACACGGTGGGCCTGCCAGCGCCGCTGAACCGCCGTTTGCGAGCGGCGGCGCTGCGCTTGGGGGCAGGGGGCGATGGGGCGGCGGAACGGGAGAACGGGGGCGATGGGGCGGCGGAAGGCGGGGTCGAAGCCAACAAAACGGAAGGCTCCACCAGCTCGCCTGGGCCGGATGCACCGCCCCCTAAGCGGACCGGCGGACCGGCGGAAGCGGGCTCGACTGGCGGCGGTGGCGGCCCCGGAATCACCTGCAGCATCGCGTCGATGGCGGCATGGCCCTCCAGCCAGGGATCGCTCAACCATTCCTCGCCGCTCCACAGCTGCGAATAGTGGGGCTGGGTGTGGTGCATGCCGGGCAGGCGAAACCAAGCGTTGAGGCTGCCGGGGCGCGGCTGCTTGGGAAACACCTCCGGCTCCTCCTCCAGCTGGTTGGCCTCCCAGGTGGTGGCCACGGCCTTCACCAGGTCGAACACCGCCTCCGTGGGGGCCGGTTCGGCGAACAGCACCCAGAGGTGGAAGCCGCCGCGGCCGCTGGAATCGAACAGCAGGGGGTCGTAGCCCCGCTCCCCGAAGGCCCGCCACCAAGCCAGGGCGCCGGCCAGATTGCGGCGGGCCCTCACGTCGGCACCCACGGCATCGAGATCGTGGTTGTCGATGTCGATGCCCAGCCAGCGGCTGGTGCCCTCCTGGCTTTCGGCGTGCAGGCCGATCAGCTGGGGTCGATGCAGGCGGCGGCTGGCGAAGTGGCGCGCCAGCTTGTCGAGAGTCACCCGGTCCTCGCCGCGCATCTCCGGCACCGGCAAGGTCATGGCCTTGTACGTGCGGCCGCTCTCGCGGGCCTGCTCGGGCGAGAGCAGGGCGTACTGGCCCCACACATCGCGGCGGTTGACCAGGCGCTCCATGGCCCAGTCGGCCAATTCACGGGAGCGTTCATTCCACTCCTCGCCAATGATCTCCTCGCTGGCCGCCATCAACGCGCCATCCGCTGCCCAACCGCCATCAGTTGCCCGTGGCGACGGACGGCCGCAGGTGCTGCAAGCCGCTGAGGAACATCGGGATGAACTGCTCCACCAGCTTCTCGGGCTTGTCCTGCCACACCCGCTGCGCCGCCAGAAAGCGCGTTTTCTGCAGATCCGGAGCGAGCAGGGCTTGGGGCAGGCGCTCCATCAGGTAGGCGGGCCGTTCCCAGACCGGCAGGGTGTTGCTGATCTCCACCAGATTCGCCAGGCGGCGCAGCTCGGCGCCGGCGGTGATGTCCATGCCGGCCTCGAAGGCAGCGTGCTCAATCAACGAATACTTGTTCTTGGCCGCGTTGACGCGGGCGCGGTGCTCGGCGCTGCGGCTTGCGATTTTGCCCAGCCAGCGGCTGCCCCAGCTCACATGGGTCGCCTCCTCGGGAAGGATCTTCTCGAGGGTCTCGCGGATGCGGATGTTCTCCTCCGTGGCGGGAGCGTGGCGCAGGGCATGGATATGGGCCGAGAAGGCCTGGCAGCCGCGCTTCTCGGTGGAGTTGATCGAGGCGAGCACCGCGATCAGGCCATCCTCCTGCTGGATCTGGTCGCCGCTCTTGTCGAACAGCCGGTTGAGCTCATCGATGTAGGAGCCGGTGGGGGGATTACCAATCTCCTCACCGAGGTCGCACAGCAGGTCGGTGAGCCACACGGCATGACGGGCCTCGTCGCTGATGTGGTGGGAGAGCTCACGGCAGAGGTCGCGGGGCTGGCCATCGAGGGCCTCGATCAGCACGGTGAGTTCCTGGCAGGAGCGCTGCTCGTTGAAGCGGTAGCTGTTGAGGAAGAGCATCTGCACCTTGCGCTCTTTCACCACCTCGGCCATCACCTGGCGGGGCCCCATGTTGTTGACAAGCTTGCGGGGATAGGTGACGGCCATGGCCAGGGTGATGTCCGGTTGTGAAGTGATCGTAAGTAGGCCAGAGCGGCAGCGCGGCTTCCGAGCTGGGCAAAGCCCTCCTTCCCCCGCAGACTGGGCCGTGCCAGCCCTCCCATGTCCTTGCCGCCGCCCAGCCGCCGCCAGCTTCAAGTCCGAGGAGCTGGTGGGTGGGAACAGGCTTCCGTGGTCGCTAACCGCGTCAAGGCCCCGCCAAGGTGGAAGAGGGCGTTATCCACCCTCGCCATGGCGGGCGAGGGGCGACAACTCCAGCGCGGACTGCTGAAGACGGTGCTGACGGTGCTTCTGAGGAAGGGGCTTCTGAGCACGGTGCTGTTGAGAATGCTGCTCTTGAGAATGGTGCTGTTGGGGATTCTGTTGGCTGGCCTGGTGAGCCAGACCCCCCTGGCGGCCGCCCCGACAACCATGGCTCCCCCCCAGGCCTCGGCGCCCCGGCCCCAGGAGGCCGGAGAAGTGCGCGACAGCGGCAGCTTCCACCGCGCCAAGGTGCGCATCCTCGGCATCCCGGTGCTCACCGTGGCCTCGCCGGTGGTGACGGGTTCCGCCGGGCCGGATGCGCGGCAGCGGGCCCAGGTGATTGAGGGCAACCTCGAACTGCTTTACCGCGCCCAGGAGGTGTGCACGGAGGCGGAAAGCCTCGGGGAATTCATCCTCGATCAGTTTTTCCTGCGCAGCGGCAAGCGCACCTGCGACAGCAACCAGCTGGGTCTGCTGGGGGATCCCGGCGGCCTGAAGGTGGAGGTGGCCGCCGGCAGTGGCGGCCCACCCGTGCTGCAGGCGCGGGTACCGGGAAGGGATCTGCCCCTGCCGCTGCTGATCGTCACCGATGACGACGCCCGGCTCAACGGCACCACCCCCCAGCGCCTGGCGGAGCGTTGGCGGCCCCTGCTGGAGCAGCGGCTGCGCTTCGCCCGCCACCTGCTGGAGACGGGGGTGCTGAGGCGCCGCTTTCGCACCATGGCGGTGCTGGAGCTGGTACTGGGGTGCCTGCTCTTCGCGGGCCTGGGTCTCTGGAGCCTGGTGAAGCGCCAGCTGGGCCGGCTGGAGCTGCAGGAGACCCTGGCCCTGGCCGCCTCCCAGCCGGGTTCGCCGCCAGCACCAGCCTCGGCGGTGCTGGCGGCGAACCCGGCTGGCCTGAGCGATCGCACCGCCCAGGGGCACGCCGGTGCAGCCGGCGTCCCAACGACGGCCTCCGGCGCCAAGGGCCCACCCCTGGCGGCCTCCGGCCCACGGCACTCCTTCGCTACCGCTGACCACCACCACCGCAAACGCAACCTGCTGATCCCGGCGCTGCACCTGCTGAGCCGCACCCTGCTGGCGGCTGTGCTGCTGCTGTTGCCCCTGATGGTGGGGGTGGCGGTGTTGGCGGTGCCGGGACAGATCCCGCTGGCGATCGATTTGCTGCTCCAGCCCTTCGGCGTGGTGGGCAAGCTGCTGCTCGGCTGGCTCCTGGCGCAGCTGCTGCTGGCGGTGCTGGCGGCGCTGCTCAGCCAGTGGAACGGCAATCCATCGCTCACGCCCGAGCGCCGCGCCCGCCGCAACCAGCGCTATCGCAGCCTCCAACGCGTGGCGAAGCGGCTGGTGCATCTCGCCTGCATCGCGCTGGTGGCCCTCTGGGTGCTGGTGGACATCCCTGGCGTGCGCGACCTCTCCAGCCACGCGCTGATAGCCAGTGGCGCCCTGCTGGGTGCCCTGGCGCTGGTGTTCCAGGACCTGCTGCGCGATGTCGTGGCCGGCCTCACCGTGCTCCTGGAAGACCGTTATGCGATCGGCGATCAGATCACGGTGGGCGACCTCAGCGGGGAGGTGATCGACGTGGCCCTGCTCAGCACCGAACTGCGCAGCCCCGACCAACGGGTGATCGTCATGCCCAACAGTCAATGCAAGCAGGTGGTGAACGCCACCAAGCTGCGCTCCGGCCAGGAGCTGCGACTCACCCTCGCCCACGGGAGCGCCGATCCCCGTCGGGCCCTGACGGTGATCGAACAGGCGGCAAGCGCCCTCGCCGCCGATCCGGCATGGGGAGCCGAACTTCTGGAGCCGCCCCGGCTGCTCGGCCTGCGGCAGGTGAGCCCCGAGGGGCTGGAGGTAGCCCTGCTGGTGGTGACGCGGGCCGGTCGCCAGGGCGGAGTGGAGCGGGAGTTGCTGCTGCGGCTGGTGGAGGCGCTGCAGGCCGCAGATATTCCCCTGGCGGAGCGGCCCTGAGCGCATCAGCTCACTGCGCCATCCACAGGCTGGCTGTGCGTGCCGGCAGTTGAAAGGTGTAGATCGGGCCCTTGATCTCAGGCAGCATGCTGCCGGTGAGACTTTCGCGATAGGGGTGATTCCATCGGAAGCGGAAGCGCGTATCCACGCTGACCGAGCGTGGCTCGGCACATTTATTGATGCCAACGATTCCATCCTCCAGACGCCGCCACAGCAGGATGCAGGAATCGGCGGCCAACATCTCCATGGGCTTGCCCTGCATGCGGTTGTGGAAGGCGATCATCCGCTTCATGGATTCACGATTCCAGACATTGCGCCAGCGCCCTTGATTAGAACGCCCAGCGGAGCGATCGTCGAACACAAGCGGGGTGCCACCATCTCTGGCCAGGATGTAGGCATAGGCAAGGTCTTCGTCCACGGAACTGGATGCATTCTGATCGAAAATCAAATACCGGAATCCATCGTTGTAAGGAATGTCGTGGGTCACCACAACCGTGACAGCCCGATTGTTTTCCAAAGCGTTGCCGGTGGAATAGGGGAAAGCGAGATCGGAAAGCGGACTGCCAAAAGCGAAAGCCCGCTTGATTTGATTGAGTAGCGGGAAGTCATAGGCCGCAAAGGAGGTTGGTAACTCGCGAAGATAGGGTTCAAGAAACGTCTGATAGTCAGCTGACCCCACTCCTCCTGAGGTGATGATTTCAGCGAAGACATGGGAATTCTGGGCGACTGCTTCTGGCACAAAAGACTTGATTGCCTGATTGGGCATGTGTTTGGCGGCATCGATGCGAAACCCCCGAACTCCGAGATTATAAAGCGCCTGGATGTACTGCCTTCTCTGATCATTTACCCAGCTGCGATCAGGGTCGGTGTCATTCAGATCGGGAAGGCCGGGATCGGGAGCATTGCCGCAGATGCGATCGCGAAGAACTGATGTCTTATTGGTGTAATCAAGGATGCAGGCTGGAGGGTGAAAGTCCTGGGCGCTGAACAAACCATCGGGTTGTCCATCATCAGGCAGGATGCCGTTGTCCAGCACGCCGTTAGCATCGCGATCGCCATAAAGGATTTGGCGCTGCCAGTAGCCACGATTGGATCGGTATTGGGCCAGTGTGGCAACGCCCGGGGAACTGGTGGCCGCATTACGCTCGTTGGCCATGTGATTGACAACCACATCCGCGTAGGTCCTGACCCCCCTGGATTTGAGTGCCTCTATCGCCGCAACGAAGGATTGCTTGTTACCGTTGCAGTTATCGATAACGCGCCAATCCTGAGGCTGATAGCGAAGCCACCATTCGCAACCGCTCGTTTTCGGGGATTTGATCGGTGGTGTCATCAACACCGCCTTGTAGCCAGCCGCAGCGATGGCATCCGCTTGTTTCGCGATGTCCGCATAAGACCAGTCGAAGGCGTGCAGGATCACATCGGCCCGGCTCGACCCGCCAAAGCCCGGCAGAAGTCCGCTCACACTCAGCGCGAGCACACTCACGGGAGCAGCAAGACGCAGCCAAGTCAGCCAGCTCAGCCGGATCATGGCACAACCAGCGCAAAGGAAAGAACAGACAAAACAGCCTCCCTAGGCAAAAAGATGTATCTGTTGAAACAATCAACAGACGGGGACTGTCAGGAAAGATGAGGCGATCCGATGCAGATTTTCGGTCCGACGCAGATTCGCGATCCGAATCCAGCTGCGGATCATCCGCCTAGGAGTACGCCGCCCAGGCGGACGAAGGCTTCAGGGCTGGATCAGGGTGATGTCATTGAGCTGCCAGGTCTTGCTGAAGTAGGGCTCGGTGGGACCATAGAAGCGGAAATAGGCGAACCAGCCCTTGCCCGGGATCGTCTGGATCCAGTTGGTGGCTCCGGCGGGCTTCACCGGCCCGAAGAACACATCCACCGAGCCATCGGCATTGGTCACCAGATCCGGTTTGCGGGAACTGAGGTCGGCGGCGCCCTGGGGTGTGATCACCGGACCGCGAGTGAGGTTGTCGTAGAGGGTGATCGACCAGAACTGCTTCACCGGCGCGCCGGCCGGCACCCGCATGCGGTAGCTCCTGCCCCCATCAAGCCACTGGCCGCGGGCATCCTTCGAGGCCTCCAGGTACACCTGGCCAAAGCCCAGCGCTCCTCGAACTGCACGCGGCGTTTGTCGGGCGATTCCTGGTCGAGGTCGAACAGCACCGCATATTCCCAGTGCTTGCCCGGGTAAACCGTGGCGCCGGGGGTGCGCTTGTCGTAGGCGATGGTGCGGGCCATCAGGTCGCCCAACTGGGCCGCCTCGCCGAGGATCCGCGCCTGGCGGGCATCGGGCTTGAAGGCCTGGCCCGGCGCAATCCCCAGCGGCGACAGCATCCCGAAGATCATGCGGTCGCGGGGGGCAACGGGCTCATTGGCATAGAGCTCACTGAGCAGGCGCCAGTAGTTGAGGTCGGTGGGCTGGGCCGATTGCCAGGGGCGACCGCCCACTTCGCTGTACCCGGTAGCCGGCGGATTCGCCCGCTGGTTCCAGCCGTAGAGGCGATGCTGGCGCACGGTGGCCTCGGCCACGGCCTTATCCGGCGCCAGGCCGCGGGTGCCGAACCACACCTGGTTGCTAGGCGAACGGAAGATCCGGTAGCCGGGCGCCACCACCTCGGGCCCACCGGGGGGAAGGATCAGGTACTTGCCGCCGGCGCCCTTGTCGGGTCCGGTCTGGCCAAGGTCGGTGACCGGCTGCTGCCAGATGTCGAGCACGCCGCCGGCGGTGAGCCCGGCCGGCACCTCCACCACCAGCGGCCCCTGGGCGGCCAGATCCCAGAAACTGAAGCCGTAGAGGGTGGTGATGTTGGGGGTGAGCATCCCCGCCTTGTCCTTGAGGGTGCGATACAGCAGCACGTCGCCATTGCGCACGCCCATGGTTTTGGCCTGGGCGTCGTAGAGGGCCTTGAAGCCCACCGCCGGCAGGGCCCAGAGGTAGGCCTGGGTGGCGCGCTGCAGGTCGAGTTCGTCGTAGAGCTTCTGGGCGGTGGCCTTGGTGGGGTAGCCGTTGTGCAGCTCCAGGGCGCCCAGGCGGGTGGTCACACTGGTGGTGGCCGTGCCGACGGCGGGCGCTGGGGCCGCCCCGCCAGGAGCGGCGATGCCGCTGATCGGGGCTAGGGCGAGACCCAGCCCCATCACCAAGGGCAAGGAAGGAAGGTGACGCAGCATCGAGGGCGCGAAAGTTGCAGGCCTGAAACAAGCTAATCAGGGCAATCGGCGCGTACCAGCGCCGCTTCCCAGCTGGAAGGCAGCGCCAGAGCGAGGAAAGAAGAAGCGAGAAGAACCATTGTGAGAGAAGTCTCTTCAGCTTCTTTTCCAAATCCGACGCCCTCCTCTGGTCGAAACAGAAGATCAGCGCAAACCAACCCACAGAAAACGCAACTCCCCATCGGCGCACCGCCCGGAGGCCGGCCCACTCCCTCTTGCTCCACTTCATGACGCGCCACTGCATGATGCACCCCCTCCCGACGATCCAGTTCCTGAAACTGCACGCCCCAACCGCCGACCCTTGGAGCCATGCCAGTCACCGCTCAGCTCCGGAGCCTCCCTCACGCCCCAGCGGCATGGCTGCCGGAACGGAATCCAGCCGCCCTAGCCTCAGCCCGTGCGCCCACCGCTCATTTACCACCCGGCCTATTCGGCGCCGCTGCCCAGCAGCCACCGCTTTCCGATGGCCAAATTCCGGCTGCTGACGGAGCACCTCAGCCGGTTGGATCTGCTGCGGCCGGAGCAGGTGCATCAGCCCCTGCCGGTGCCCCGCCGCTGGCTGGAGCTTGTTCACCCGCGCCACTATCACCAGGCCTTCGCCCGCGGCGAACTCGGCCCGGCGGCGGAACGCCGCATTGGCCTGCCGGCCACCACGCCCCTGGTGCGGCGCAGCTGGCTGGCGGTGGGCGGCACCGTGCTCACGGCCCGCTTGGCGCTGCAGCACGGCCTGGCCTGCCACCTGGCCGGCGGCACCCACCACGCCTTCCCCGACTACGGCAGCGGCTTCTGCATCTTCAACGATGTGGCGATCGCCGCCCGGGTGCTGCTGGCCGAAGGCCTGGTGCGCCAGCTGCTGGTGGTGGACCTCGACGTGCACCAGGGCGACGGCACGGCGGCGATCTTCGCGGACGATCCGCGGGTGTTCACCTTCTCGGCCCACGCCGCCTCCAACTTCCCGCTGCGCAAGCAAGCCAGCGACCTCGACCTTCCCCTCGCCGATGGCCTGGAGGACGAAGCCTATCTGGCGGCGATCGGGGCCGTGCTGCCCGATCTGATCGAGCAGGTGCAGCCCGACTTGGTGCTCTACAACGCCGGCGTCGACCCCCACCGTGGCGACCGCCTGGGCCGCCTCTGCCTCAGCGACATCGGCCTGCTGCAGCGCGACCGGCTGGTGCTGGAGGCCTGCCTGCGGCGGCGCATCCCGGTGGCCACGGTGATCGGCGGCGGCTACGACGACCTCAACCCCTTGGTGGAGCGGCATGGGTTGGTGTTCAGGGCCGCCAGTGAGATGGCTCTCCTCCACGGACTCTGAGGTCCTGGGGGCCGCTGCCCTCGTCTCTGCCTACCGCCCCAACTCCACCCGAATCGCCGCGGCGATCCGCAGGGCGTTGGCCACGATCGTGAGCCCCGGGCCCACCGAAGGACAGCCGGGCAGGATCGAGCCATCGGCGATCCAGAGGTTCGCCACCTCGTGGCTACGGCCCTCCAGGTTCACCACCGAGCGGGCCGGATCGCTGCCCAGGCGGCAGGTGCCGCAGGCGAAGCCCATCACGCTCTGGGGGGCCTCGCCGCGGGGATAGATCGGCGCCCGCTCCACCACGGTGGTGGCTAGATCGCGCTCCACCTGCTGCATCACCGCCAGCCAGCGGTACACCAGCCGGTCGTGGGCCTCGCGGTTGTTGGGCAGGTCGTTCACCACCACCCGCTCACCCCGCAGGCTCACCCGGTTCTCCGGATCGGGCCGCACGGCGCTGGCCACCCACCAGCTCACCGAGCGGTCGGCCAGCCACTCCAGGGCTGGATCGGGCAGCAGCCGGCTCACCAGCGACAGCACCGGCGGCGATTCGGCGAAGAGCGGATCCTGCAGTACGCCACCGCCGCCGCGCACCACGCCGAGGGCGTAGTCGACGTTGCGGTCGCCGTCGTGGAAATCGGTGAGGCCCAGGCCCGGCCCATAGCGGCCCGAATGCACGATCGATGAGCGCTGCAGCATCGCTGTGAGCTGGGGGCGCATCAGGTTGCGGCCCACTTGATCAGAGCCATTGGCCATGCCGCGGGGGTGCCGTTCCGTGGCGGAGCGCAGCAGGATCACGGCACTGGCGATGGCGCCGGCCGCGAGCACCACCTGGTGGGCGCGGAACAACCAGCGCTGGCCAGCGATGCGGGCCTCCACGGCGCGCACCTCGCGGCCGCTGGCGGAGCCATGCAGGGCGAGCACCTCGGCGCCGGTGCGCAGCTCAAACCCCGGGAAGCGGCGGGCCCGCTCCAGGCCGAAGCCCTCGGCATCCCCGCTGGGATCCTCCACCGATTCGCTCACGGTGAGGGGCAGCCGGTAGGGATGGAGCCCCTGGCGGCGCAGGTCATCGCGCAGCAACTCCTGGAACGGCTGGAGGGGGCAAGCCGCGAGGGGGTAGGGGGCGGAGCGGGGCGGTTCGGTGGCATCACAACCGGCCTCGCCATGCACGCGATAGAGAGCCTCGGCGCGTTGATACCAAGGTTCGAGGTCGGCGTAGCGCAGTTCCCAGTCGGGACCGGGGCCCTCCTGCATCGGCAGGTGGCAGAACTCCCGCTCGCGCATCCGCTCCAGCACCCCGCCCCAGATCTTGGTGTTCCCCCCCGGGGCCATCACCATCTGGGGGGCGAAGGGGTCGCCATCGGTGCCGATCCACTCCTCACCCGGGTGGTAGCGGCGGCGGCGGAACAGATCGATGTTGGCCACGTTCTGATCCGCCAGCGGCAGGGGCGTTCCCCGCTCCAGCAGCAGCACCGCAAGGCCCGCCTCGGCTAACTCGCCAGCCAGGGTGCCGCCGCCGGCGCCGCTCCCCACCACGAGCACATCAAACTCGCGCTCCTCGATCAGCAGAGCGCCGCCAGCGCCCAACGGCGCCGTGCCTGAAGCAGCACGGCCCGCCGACGCGGAAGCTGGCAGGCGCGAACCGGGTACCGCCGCACCCTGCACGTCTTGAGGCTGCACGGTGCCCGTGTCAACTGCGGCAGGGGATCCGCTCATCGGCCCTGCCACAGGTAGAGGAGGGCGAACAGCACGATCCAGATCACATCCACGAAGTGCCAAAACAGGCCCACCGACGTCACACCCGCTTCGCCGCCGTCGTAGTTGCCGGGGCGGAAAGAGCGCCAGAGCATCAAGGCCATCAACAGCACGCCGGTGATGACATGCAGGCCGTGGAAGCCGGTGAGCAGGTAGAAGCAGGCGCCGAAGACGCCATCGCCCAGGCCGAAGGGCAGCCCCAGCCACTCCCGCGCCTGCCCCACCACGAACCAGGTGCCCATGGCCATGGTGAGCAGCCACCAGAGGCGGAAACGCACGAGCTGGCGGCGGTGCAGGGCCCGCTCCGCCAGCCAGGCCACCCCACTGGAGCTCACCAGCACGATCGTGTTGATCAGGGGCTCCCGCACCTCCAGCCCCTCTACGCCCGCTGGCAGCCAGAGCGGCGCCGAGCCCTTGAGCACGATGTAGGCAGCAAACAGGGCCGCAAAGATCAGGCTCTCGGAGGCCAAAAAGATCACAAAACCGGTGAGGTTGTAGCCGCCGTGGGCGTGCTCACCAGACCCATGGCCAGGCCCCTGCTCCGGGCTGCCGGCCGCTCCGCTGCCTTGGGGCCCAGCGGTAGGGTCGAGGGCAGCGGGGGTACTGAACAGAGAATCCGCCATCGCTTCAGCCCTCCTTGAGTCGCGCTTCATAGCGCTCCTGATCAGCCACCAGGGGATGGCCGAGGCCGTAGCCGTAGGGGCCGCTGATCACCGTGGGCACGTCGTGCTCGAAGTTCTCGGCCGGCGGCGGTGAGGGCAGCAGCCACTCCAGACCGATCGCCTGCCAGGGGTTCGCTGGGGCCCGAGCCCCCCGCACCCAGGAGCTCACCAGGTTGAGCAGGAAGGGGATCATGGCCACCCCGAGCAGGAAGGCGCCGAGGCTGGCGAGCACATTGGCCAGGGCGAATTCGGGGTCGTAGGAGGCCACCCGGCGCGGCATCCCCATCAGGCCGGCCCAGTGCATCGGCAGGAAGTTGAGCTGGGCGCCGACAAACGTGAGCACGAAATGCACCTTGCCGAGACCCTCGTAGAGCATACGGCCGGTGAATTTGGCAAACCAGTGATAAATGGCCGCATACACACCGAAGGTGATCGTGGAGAAGATCACCGTGTGGAAATGGCCCACCACGAAGTAGGTGTTGCCCACGTGCACATCCACCGGCACCGTGGCCAGCATGATGCCGGTGATGCCGGCGAAGATAAAGTTGAACACCCCCCCCATCGCGAACAGCATCGCCGTGGTGAGCCAGAGCTTGCCCCGCCAGAGGGTGGCCAGCCAAGCGAACACCTTGATGCCGGTGGGCACGGCGATCAGCATGGTGGTGACCATGAAGACATGGCGCATCCATTGCGGGGTGCCGCTAGTGAACATGTGGTGCACCCACACGATCAGGCTGAGAAACACGATGCCAAACGAGGCGATCGCCACCACGTGATAACCAAACAGCGGTTTACGGGCATAGACCGGAAAGATCTCCGAGAAGAAACCAAACACCGGCAACACCATCACGTACACGGCCGGATGGGAATAAAACCAGAAAAAATGCTGATAGAGCATCGGATCACCGCCGCCCTCCGGCTGGAAGAAGCTGGTGCCGAAGCTCAGGTCAAACAGCAGCATCACCGCCCCGGCGGTGAGCACCGGCAATCCCGCCAGCTGGATCGTCTGGGCGGCTAGGGCCGTCCAACAGAAAATCGGCATCCGGAACCAGCCCATGCCCGGGGCTCGCATGCGGATGATCGTGGTGCAGAAATTCACCGCCCCCAGGATCGAGCTCACCCCCGAAATCGCCACCGCCAGAATCCAGAGGAACTGGCCGTTGATCAGCAGGCCTAGGGGGTTCTGGGTGCTGAGCGGCGGGTAGGCCCACCAGCCAGAGCTGGCGGGTCCGCCCGGCACCAGGAAGCTGGCCATCAGAACCACGCCGAACACCGGGAACATCCAGAAGGCGAGGGCGTTGAGCCGCGGGAAGGCCATGTCGGGCGCGCCGATCATGGGGGGAATCAGCAGGTTGTTGAAGCCATTGAGGATCGGGAAGAGAAAGAGAAACAGCATCACCGTGCCATGCATGGTGTAGAGGCCGTTGTAAACACTCGGGTCAACCAGGTCCGCCGGCGGTGTGATCAGCTCTCCCCGCATGATCATCGCCAGCAGACCGCCCACCAGCAGGAAGAGCAGGGCCAGGGCGATGTACTGAATGCCGATCACCTTGGCGTCGGTGTTGAAGGTGAAGAAACGCCGCCAGTTGTCTGGTGCCCCCGGCACCGGGTGGGGAGCGCGCAGGGTGCGGGGATCAAAAGGAATCGGGGTGGTGGTCATCGGCTGATGCTCATCGAGGTGGATGTTCAGCCCTCGTGGGCGGCTTCGGGATCGAGGGGCACGTTCACCAGCGGCGGCGGCGCGGGCGGCACCGTGGCCCAGCCGCGGTTGCCCCGCTCCTGGCGCTGGCTCCAGAGCTCGGTGGCGGCGTTGGGGCTCGGGGCCAGGGGGCTGCGGCGGGCGGCCTGGCGCCAGCGCTCGAAGGCCTCGGCGCTCTCCACCACCACGTCGGTTTGATTGGAGGCGAAGTAGGCGCCGCTGAACAGGGAATCGCGCAGGCGATAGCGGCCCTCGCGGCTGGGGGTGAGGCGGTAGTCGATCACGCTGCCGGGCACCACGTCTTGGCGGAGGCGAAAGGCGGGGATCGACATGGCGTGCAGCACGTCGAGCGACACCAGGCGGAAGCGCACGGGGCGGTTCACGGGCAGATGCAGCTCGGCGCTGCGCACGCCATCGGGATACACAAACTCCCACGACCATTGGCGGGCGATCACCACGACCGGACCGAGTTCGGCGGCGGGATCGCCAACCCCTGGGGATGGGCCCGTGGAGGACATCGACCTCGAAGCCCTGGAGGCCTGGGCCGCGCTTGGTTGGGACGACTGAGAGGAGTGTGACGACTGAACGGAAGTAGGCCCCGGAAAACCCGCCACCCCGTCAACCCCCACCAGCCGCAGGGCCTCGGCGGCGCCCGCCACCCGCACCTTGCCCCCCAAGCTGGCCAGCTGGCCATTCACCCGGATCGCCTGAGCAGCGAGCAGCAGCACCACCACTAGGGGGATCACGGTCCAGGTGATCTCCAGCTTCAGGTTGCCCTCGATGGGCTCGCCGTCGTCGCGGTCGTACTTGTCGGCGCGGTCGAACAGCAGGGTCCAGGCGATCACCGCCGTGCAGCCCAGCAGCAGGAAGCAGCCGATGCCCACCTCCAGGGCGAAGAGGTCGTCGACCAAGGGGGCGGCGGTGGAGGCCTGGGGCGGCAGCCAGCGGGGCACCTGGGCCATCAGCCAGCGGCTGGCCAGCAGGGCCAGGCCCACCCCCAGCGTCACCAGCAGCACCGCGCCCCGATCGATGCCGGGGCCGCCCCGGCCGGGAGACCCTGAGCCCGGAGCCGGGCTCGGGCCGGACCCTGACGCGGTGGAACCGGAAGCGCTCATGGCAAGACCTGGCGCGGATCGATACCGCCTGCAAGCAGCTGGTCGGCGGTGACATGCACACCGAACTCGGCCGCCAGCTCAGCCCCGAGGGTGCCGTGCAGACCGAGCACCGCAAACAGCAGCACTCCCACCAGCAGGTACGACCACTGCACCTGGCGGCCGTAGTCGCGCCGCCAGACGAAGCGCTGGAAGCCGCGCCACACCGCCATCGCCACGATCGCCAGCAGCAGCAGCACGCCGCCAACCCCGTGCCAGAGCAGAGTGGTAGTGGCATCGAGCCCCAGGGCGCTGCGCACGCCGGGCACCGGATCGGCGAGCAGCATCTCGAAGAAGCCGGCCGCCACGGTGAGGAAGCTGATGCCAGCGCACAGCAGCAGGTTGTACCAGCCCACGTCGTGGAAGCCGCCGCGGGTGACGGGCAGGGCCAAAAAACGGAACAGACGCTTCTCCACCGGGTAGAGGGCGCCCACAAGATCAAAGGCGATCGCGATCACGAACAGGCCGATCGTGAGATGCACCAGGTTGGGGTGGATCGGCAGGGTGTAGGGGAGATCGTTGGCACCGAGGCCGGAGGGCCGCAGCGGTGCCAGCAGGCTCCAGGCCTGGGAGGGGTAACTGCTCAAGGCGGGGCTCACAGCCGGCCCTCCCGCATCGCCGCCACCACCTGCACGGTGTGGAGGCCGTAGATCCAGATCAGCTGGTTGCCCAGCAGGGTCTGCACCACGATCAGCAGGCTCAGGCCGCCGCCGGCCACCAGGAAGGCCGGCGGCAAGACCTGGGAATCCCGGCTGCGGATCACGTAGCGCCAGCCAGAAAGCAGCGAGAGCACCCCCGCCAGCGACCAGCCCAGGGTGCTGTGGAGATTGAGCAGATCGCGGGAGGCGCCATAAGGGTTGGCCAGGCCGGCCTCCACCTGGCCAAACAGGATCGCCACGAAGATCGCCACCGTGGCGAACAGCAGGTTCCAGAAGCTCACCTCAAACAGGGCCGGCCGGCGCCCGAAATAGCCGATCAGATCGAATAAGAAAGCCACCAGGCCCATGGCGATCACGAAGTGCACCACGATCGGATGGAGCGTGTCCATCCACGGCAGGTTGTGCTCGTTCAGCGGAGGCAGCAACGACACGGGATGGGGCGGTGATCCGCCAGGGGTTACGCCAAGGTTGGCCGATCCGCAGGGAGGAGTGTCAGGGTTGTGATGGATTACTACAGCCCAATGGGTGATCCCACACCCGGAGCCACCGCGGCGGCCACGGTGAAGGCCCCCTCCATCGACCCTTCCCCGTGTCCGCTCCAGCCTCCCCCAAGCTCCGCTGGATCACCGCTGGCCTGCTGCTGATTGCAGCTGCCCTGGCGATCGCCCTGCCCTTCGTGTCGTCGACCCTGCTCACGATCGCCTTGGGGGGCGTGGCGATCGCCGCCGGCATCTCGCAGCTACTTCGACTCACCAGTGCCGAAGGGAAGCGCGGCAAGGTGTTTCGCGGGCTTTCGGCCCTGCTCTACCTGGTGGGCGGCATCGGCCTGCTGGTCTTCCCGATCCAGAGCGCCCTGAGTCTCACCCTCTTCCTCGGCTTCCTGCTGGCGATCGAGGGGGTGATGGAGCTGGCGGCGGCCGCTGCCGGCGGTGGGCCGGCCCGCTGGCTGGTGCTCGCCGATGGCATCGTGACTGCGGTGCTCGGCGGGCTGCTGATCACCGAATGGCCCCTCAGCGGCACCTGGGCGATCGGCACCATGTTCGGCATCGGCCTGGCCTTCTCGGCGCTGAACCTGCTCACGGCGCCGGCGCCTGTGGAAACCATCCAGGCCTGAAGCGGGGCTGGCCAGATTGGGGTACACCGACACACTCACGGTGGTGGGCATTGATGGTGGAGGCCGCCGCAAGGGCTTCCACGCAGTGGCCCTGCGGGAGGGCCGCTACGCCGGCCAGTTCGCAAGTCCGGAGGCCAAGGAGCTCGGCCACTGGTGCCGCCAGGTGATCGAGGCCCGCGTCATCGCGATCGATGCCCCCTGCCGCTGGAGCCCCGATGGCCGCCCGCGACCCTGCGAACGGCAGCTGATGGCGAGGGGAATCCGCTGTTTCGCCTCGCCCAGCCGCATCAAGGCCTTAGACCATCCCAGCGACTATTACGGCTGGATGCTGCAGGGCGAGGCGCTGTTTCAGGACCTGGAACCCAGCCATCCCCTCCTCACCGCGTTGCCGATCACCGGGCCGGGCTGCTTCGAGACCTTCCCCCACGCGATCACCTGGCACCTGCGCGGCGGCCATGCCACAGCCGCCAACAAGCGCGCCCAACGCTCCGAGCTGCTGGAGCATGCGGGGATCGACCTGGCTTCGCTCACCAGCATCGACCGGATCGATGCGGCGCTGTGTGCCTTAGCCGCCCATCACGCCGCCGTGGGAAGAGCTTGCCATACCTATGGAGAGGCGCATTCTGGCTGGATTGTGGTGCCCCGAGGGCAGGTCCGCAGGGAGGGACCGACCCGCGCCACGCCAACCCTATGGGCATTGCCACCGCAGCTTGAACAATGAATCTGACGCCACTTACCCTAAGATTAAGTACGTTTTGCTGTTTGAGCACCGATGTTCAAGCCCCCTATCCATAGCGCCAGAGCCAACGCAACAGCCAGGCTGTCACAGCGACGCGGTTTCGGCAGACGCCTGCTCAAGGCCGTCTCTTTGGCCGCCCTGCTCTCGGCCGCCCTACCCATAACGGCAGCGCGGGCCGGGGTTCCTTCGCTCAGCAACCTCTTCGTATTCGGTGACAGCCTCTCCGACAGCGGCAACGCTGGCCCTCTGACTGGATTCGCATACACCCCAGCTCCCTACGTGGGCAACCGCGCCAGCAACGGCCCGGTGGCGGTGGAATATCTCTGGCAGACATTCAACCCGGGAAACAACAGTTTCAAGCCCTCGCTCGTGGGTGGCACGGGTGCTACGAACTACTCCATTATTGGGGCCACCACGGGGCTGAAGAACAATCTTCAGGTCTCCACCCCACCATCAGCTCTCAATGCTATTTTCGCCGACAAAGGCAGCAACTGGCAACTTAATCAGTTCAAAACCGCCTATCCCACCAGCTCCAGCTTCAATCCGGAAACCTCTCTGTTTCTGCTCTGGTTGTTTCCGAACGACGTTTTCTACTGTCTCAATACCTTAACAAACGCTACCTCGGGCGCTTGCCTCAGTGTAGGCACCAGTGCGGGCGCGGATTCAACGGCCACAAATCTCCCCTAGTTCCCGGCTTGGCGGTGAGCAACCTGATTGCCTCGGTCAACACCCTGGCCAACGCCGGGGCCCGCAACTTCCTTGTGGTGAATTCGCCAGACCTTGGATTAACACCAGCCTTTTCAGGCAACAACCCCCTTAAGGGCACAGTGTCTGCCTTGAGCCAGGGCTTCAATACAGCACTTGAAATTGAGCTCAACAAGCTCGCCACCGCCAATCCGCAGCTCGATATTGAGCTGTTTCGCGTCGACGACGCGCTCAACAGCCTGACCGACAACCCAAGCGAGTACGGGTTCACCAACGTGATCGATCCCTGCCTTACCAATATGGGCGTGTGCAGCGATCCTTCCACTTATCTCTTCTGGGACGCCTTGCATCCCACCACCCGCACCCACCAAATCCTCGCCCAGCAGCTCTACGGCATCGCCCGCGACCCGGTGCCGGCGCCGATGCCGTTCTTGGGTGGACTCGCGGCCCTGTTCTGGCGCAGCCGCCGCCTGCGGCAGCGGCTGCGCCAGAACAGGCAGGGGCAGGGAGTGCAGCTGACCAAGGCCAGCTAAGACTGAACCGGGCAACTCAGGCCCAAGGCCGTCACTCCCCCACCGCATGCGTGCGGCCCCGGCGCGGATCCACCGCCCCAAGACTGCCGCTGCCCAACGGCGCCAGCACCTCGACGCTGTTGGCCGCCCCCATCGCCGCGCTGGGCTGGAGGCGATGGCCCCTCCCCTCCAGCAGCGAGCGGGTGTCGGGGGAGAAGCCCTCCTCCAGCAACAGCCGATCGGGCCAGAGCTGGCTGTGGATACGGGGCGCCGCCACGGCGGTGGCCAGGTTGGCGCCCCACACCATTCGCTGCAGCAGCACCTGGGCCACGGTGGTGATGATGCGGCTGCCGCCCGGGCTCCCGGTAACTAGCCAGGGTGTGCCATCGGTGCGAAACACCAGGGTGGGAGCCATGGAGCTGAGCGGTCGCCGGCCGGGCTTGATCGCATTAGCCTCCCCCTGCACCAGTCCGAAGCTGTTGGGGAGGCCCGGGGCAGCGGTGAAGTCGTCCATCTCGTTGTTGAGCAAGAAGCCGGCGCCCGGCACGGTCACCCCGTTGCCGTAGGCGAAGTTGAGGGTGGTGGTGAGGGCCACCAGACCGCCGTGGCGGTCGGCCACGGAAAGATGGGTGGTGTTCACGCTTTCGCGCCGCGGCGGCGGCGGGGCAGCGATCGCCGCGGCCGGGCGATGACGGCGCGGGTCGATGCTCTGGCGCAGCTGATCGAGATAGGCGGGATCGAGCAGATCGGGCGGCGGGCTCGCCATGGAGGCCGGATCGCCGAGCCAGGTGTTGCGATCGCGGTAGGCGAGGTTCATCGCCTCGGTGAGCTGGTGCAGCGTGGCGGCACTTCCGGCGCCGCTGGCGGCCAGAGCGGCGGGATCGAGAAGCCCCAGCAGCTGCAGCAGGGTGAGGCCGCCGCCGGGGGGCGGCATCGAGAGCAACGGATGATTCGCAAAGCGGCCGGCCAAAGGACGCACCAGTTCGGCCCGGTAGGCAGAGAGGTCGGAGCTACGGATCAGACCGCCCCGCTGGTGCATCAGGTTCACCAGGGCGGCGGCCACCGGCCCCCGATAGAAGCCGGCCTCCCCCTGGCGGGCGATGCCGCGGAGGGTGGCGGCGAGCTGCGGCTGGCGGAGGGTTTCACCGGGCTGAAGCCCCCGCAGAGCGATCAGCGCTGAACCTGGGCCGCGGGGCTGCGGGGTTGCCATCGCCATCGCTGAAGAAGGAGTTCCAGTGGCGGCAGGGGGAGCCGTTGCTCGATCAAGACCGGCGGCGCTGGGAGATCTCGGGGAACGCACAGGAGCGCCAACAGCGACCGAAGCTGATGGCATCGCGGGGCGGAGCGGGGCATCAGCCCCGCTGGACACTTGTGGTGCTGGAGATCGGAATCGGTCAAAGATTTCAGCCGCCCCAAGGCTCGCGGCCGGCCCGATGCCCCGCCCCTGAGGCCTCAGATAAAGCGCCCGCGAGGTGGGATCGGCCGCCAGCAGGGGCAGGGCGGCCGTGAGCGAATCGGCCAGTTCCCGATCCACCGGCACGCCCCGCTCGGCCAGGGCGATGGCCGGTGCCATCACCACCTGCAGCGGTAGGCGGCCATAGCAGCGCTGGGCGAGCAGCAGACCCGCCACGCTGCCGGGCACCGCCGTGCTCTGCAGGCTGCGGGTGGCCCGCTGCCGGTCGACGCTGCCATCGCCGCGTAGGAACAGGTCGGCCCGGGCGGCGGCGGGCGCGGTCTCGCGGAAGTTCACGGCCACGGCGAAGCCTTGGCCGAGCCGGAGTTCGGGGCCGTCGCTCGCGCGCAGGTCTTCCCTGGGAAGTGGGAGGACTCCGGGCCCGGCCAAGGCTGAGCTTCCAGCAGCGGGCACCCCCTGAACGGATGACGGCGGCTCTCGGAGGAAGCGTGTCGGCGAGGCCAGCAGGGCCGATCCGGTGATGGGTGTGAAGCCCCACGGGCCTCCGCCTGGCCGGCGGTCAGGAGCGGAGTGCGGAGCGCCTTGGAACAACAGGCCGGCAGCGGGCTGGACGTGACCTCCAGCGGGAAGAGTGGGGTTGGTTGGTGGTTCTACGGAAACCCTTTCATTCACCGGTGTCGCCGATTGAGCCCGAATCGCCCCCAGACAGCCCCGGGCGCGGGCCCGCGACTCGCCCGGCAGCCACAGCACAAGGAAGCCCCCACCCCCCAGATTGCCGGCCTGGGGCAGGGTCACCGCCAGGGCGAAGGCCGTGGCCACGGCCCCATCCACCGCATTGCCGCCCTGACGCAGGATCGCCGCCCCAGCCGCTGAAGCCCGCCCCTCCTGGCTGGCCACCATCCCTCGCGCCGACCAGAGCGGCTGGAAGCGCTGGCCGGCCTCCTGGAGTTCGTTTGAAACTGGTGCAGGGGTCGGAGCGGCGGGTCGGCTGGCGGCCGTGGACAAGGAGCTGACAGCGAAGGTCCTTGGGGGCTCTGGCCGGGTCGTTCCAGCGCCAGAAGCACCATCACGGTGGCCAGGCCGCGCCAACGCAGAGCGAGCCAACCAGGAGCCTGAATCCTGGCGAGGGACGGGGAGCGTCCAGGGGAGCGATGCGTTGAAGGGGGCCAACGGCCTAAGCAGCGCCGCATGCGGCGACAGGAGTGAAAGCGGTGACAGCGAAACAGGTTGAAGCGGTGCGGCGTGAAGCGGGGCGGCGACCAGAGGAGCGGCCATCAACTGGAGGCCCGCCAGCCGCACCGGCACCCGGGAGGAGGAACGGAATCGGCTCAAGGCTGCGCTCCTGCTTCCGGCGAGGCTGACCGCCGGACAGCGGCGATCGTGATGGGCTCGGATCCGCTGCTCATCCGCTCCACGCCCTGCTCCCCATCGACGGCGGACTCGGCGGGCGAGGGTTCCACCCCCCAGCCCCCGCCGCCGGGGGTCTCCAACACAAAGAGATCACCCGGCTCCATCGCCACCTGGGCCGAGCCCGCCAGCTCCTCGCAGCCGCCATCGGCCCGCAGCAACGCATTGCGGCCGCAGCGGCCCTCGCCGCCGCCAGCCAGAGCGAAGGGCGCCACCCGCCGCGAGCCCGAGAGGATCGCCAGGGTGATCGGCTCCAGCGCTCGCAACATCCGCACCACCCCATCACCCCCTCGCCAGCGCCCGATCCCACCGCTGCCGCGTCGCCGGGCGAAGCACTCCAGCCGCACCGGAAAGCGGGCCTCGAGGATCTCCGGATCGGTGAGGCGCGAATTGGTCATGTGGCTCTGCACGGCCTCACAGCCGGCGAAACCGGAGCCATCGGGCAGCACACCGGCTCCACTGCCGCCGGCCACGGTTTCGTAGTACTGGCAGCGGTCATTGCCGAAACTGAGGTTGTTCATCGTGCCCTGGCCCGCCGCCAGCACCCCAAGGGCGCCGAACAGGGCATTGGCCACCGCCTGCGAGGTCTCCACATTGCCGCCCACCACCGCCGCGGGGAAGGTGGGATGCAGCAAACAACCGGGCGGCACCACCAGCTCGACCGGCTCGAAGCAGCCGGCATTGAGCGGGATCGGCTTCGCCACCAACACCCGGAAGACGTAGAGCACCACCGCCTTGGTGATCGCCAGCGGGGCGTTGAGGTTGCCGCCCTGCTGGGGGGAGGTGCCGCTGAAATCCACCCGCACCCGCCTCTGCCTGTGGTCGGGGGCGACCGCCACCACGATGCGCGAGCCGTCATCGAGTTCCACGGCATGGCGACCGGGCCGGAGCCGATCGATCACCGACCGCACCGCCTCGGCGGCATTGCGTTGCACGTGCCCCATGAAGGCCACCACCTCCGCCACGCCCCGCTGCTCGATCAGGCGATGGAGCTCGGCCTCGCCAAGCCGGTTGGCGGCCACCTGGGCCTGCAAATCGGCCAGCAAACGCTCGGGATCGCGCACCGGATGGGGGCCGGCGGCCAGCCGCTCCAGCCACGCCCCGCGATCGAAGCAACCGTCTTGAATCAGGGGCACGTTGTCGAGCCGCAGGCCCTCCTCGAGGATCGAGCAGCTGAAGGGCGGCATCGAACCGGGCGTGATGCCGCCCACATCGGCGTGGTGCCCCCGGCAGGCGACATAAAAAAGGGGGGTTGAAGCGGCCTGCAGCGCGAACACCGGCGAGATCACGGTGATGTCCGGCAGGTGGGTGCCGCCGGCGTAGGGATCATTGGAGGCGATGGCATCGCCGGGCCGCAGCGGGGGCCGCTCCCCCCGGGAGATCGCCGCCAGCAGGGCCGCCACGCTCTCCCCCATCGAGCCCAGGTGCACCGGGATGTGGGGCGCATTGGCCACCAGCTGGCCGGCCCCATCGAAGAGGGCGCAGGAGAAATCGAGCCGCTCGCGGATGTTCACCGAACGGCTGCTCTGCTGCAGCCGCACCCCCATCTGCTCGGCAATGGCCGAGAAACGGTGGTTGTAGAGCTCCAGTTGCACCGGATCGGGCGGGGTGGGGAGGTCCGGCGGGTCGGACTGGCTATCCCCCTGGGCATTGGCTGGCGTCGATGCCTGAACCGCACCTCTCTCGTGGCTCCTCGTGAGCGCACCAGGGGCGACGGGCTCCAGCAGCAGCGCCCCATCGGGCAGCACCTGGGCTCCCCAACCAGGCTCCAGCAGGGTGGTGCCCGTGGCCTCGAGCACCACGGCGGGCCCCAGCAGCCGCTGGCCCGCTAGCAGCTCTTCACGCCTCCAGCAGGGCACCTGGCACCAAGCCAGATCGCCAGCCGAGCCCTGGCCACCATCGACTCCCGGGAGGCAGATGGGCACCCAGCGGGAGGGCAGAGCTGCCTGGGTCTCAACCTCCCCTCGGGCTGGGTTATTCGGGGTCGAGGCTCCGCTTGCACTGGTCCGCTCCTCCGCACCCGAGCGCTGCTGACACGGCGTTGATGCTCCCCCCGAACCGGGTCCCTGCGGTCCTTCACCGCCAGCCGGCAGCAACACCCGCAGCCGCTCCACCACCAACGCCTCACCCTCCACCACGAAGCCGAAGCGCTGGCGATGGCGCGTTTCGAAGGCGGTGCGTAGATCGACGGTGGAGTCCGCATCGGCCCAGGGCACCTCCAGGCCCCGCTCCCCGCCCGCGGGCCGCAGCTCCAGGCTGATCCGCGCTGCGGAGGGATCGCCCGGAAGGTCTCCAGCCTCGCGGTGGGCTTGGTTGGCCTCGGCCAGCAGGCCATCGCGACGCCTGCACAGCTCGCTCAGCAGGGCCGGCTCCAGAACCCGCTGCACCACCTCGTTGCGCAGCGCCTCTTGCCGCGAAAGCCCGAGTCCATACGCCGAGAGCACCCCGGCCAGGGGATGGAGCAACACCCGTCTCACGCCGAGCCGCTCGGCCAATGCGCAGGCGTGCTGGCCGCCGGCGCCGCCGTAGCTCACCATCACGGCGGCGCGAATATCGTGGCCGCGCTGGATCGAGATGCGCCGAATCGCCTCTGCCATCCGCTCAATAGCGATGCTGCGGGCGCCATGGGCAAGGGCCTCCGGGGTGAGAACCGATGGCGAATCCATGGCGGCCGCCGCAGTCGCCGCCAATGGACCAGCAGACCGCTGAACCAGCTCGGCGGCCAGAGCCTCGAAGCCGCGCCGCACAATCGCGGCGTCGGGGGGTTGATCGCCACCGGGCCCGAATACCGGCGGTAAGGACCCCTCCGGCAGACGCCCCAGCAGCAGGTTCGCGTCGGTGATGGTGAGCGGCCCGCCACGGCGATAGCAGGCCGGTCCAGGAACCGCTCCGGCCGACTCGGGCCCCACCTGCAACCGACCGTCCTCCAGCCGCACCACCGATCCCCCACCGGCCGCCACCGTGTGGATCGGCAGGGTGGGGGCCTGCAGGCGCAGCCCGGCCACGGCGGTTTCAGGGCTGAGCTCGATGCCAGCGCCCGCCTCCAGATGGAACACATCGGTGGAGGTTCCGCCCATGTCGAAACCGAGGATCGGCCGCCCGGCAAAGCCGGTGGCGTGGGCCACCGCCACGGCGCCCCCTAGGCCCCCGGCGGGCCCTGAAAGCACCGTGTCCTTGGCGAGCAGCTGATCGGGGGGCTGGAGCACTCCGGCGGAGGTCATCACCCGCAGCCTCGTCCTGGGCCCAAGGGCCTGCCGCAGCTGGGCGAGGTAGGCCTGCAGCACCGGCCGCACGGCCGCCTCCACCAGAGTGGTGTGCAGGCGAGGCAGAAGCCGCGGCAGGCCGCCCACCCGGTGGGAAAGCAGCACGGGAGCGAAGCCCAATTCCTCGAGCCAGGCCCCCACCACCAGCTCATGGGAGGGGTTGGCCACGGCGTGAAGCAGGGCCACGGCGCAGCTGCGCAGCCCCTCGGCCCGGGCCTGTCGCAACTGGAGCTCCAACGCGGGATCGCGGTGGAAGGGTTCCACTTCGCCCCCATCGGCGGCCAGGCGGCCCGGCACCTCCAGCACCCGGTAGGGGAGCAGGGGGGGGCGCTCCACCCGCAAGGCGAAAATGTCGGGGCGGTGCTGCTCGCCGATGGCGGCCACATCGGCAAAACCCCGGTTCACCAGCAGCAGCACCGGCTCCACCCGACGCTCCAACAGGGCATTGGTGGCCACGGTGGTGCCGAGCCGCACCTCCGCCACCAGACCTTCGGGAAGGGGCTGCCCCGCCGCCAGGCCGAGCACCTCGCGGATGGCGGCCACGGCGGGGTCGATGGGTTGGGCGGGATCGCGGAGATCACCTGAATCGCGGCAGGGCTCCTCTCCAGGGAGAGCAGGCCCCTCGGCAGGGGGAGCGGCCCGTGCCGACCGCCCACGCTCTGAGAGCACCTTGCGCACCACCAAGGCGCCATCCGGGGCCAGGCCGACCAGGTCGGTGAAGGTGCCGCCCCGGTCGATCCAGAACCGCCAGGCCCCAGGGCCACCCTCCGAGCCCGATGACGCCATGGCGGTGGCGAGCGATGTGGGGGCGATCATCGCGCAGGCTCACCCACTCAGGCTCCGCCCCATCAGCACGTAACGGCGGAAGGAGCGGGCGTAGGGCCGGCTCAGGGCCACCGAGGCACCCGGTTCGTGCATCAAGGCATGGATCACGGCCGTGTACCCCAGCGCCGCAGCCCGCCCATGGCAGGTTTCCAGCAACCGGCGCCCCAGGCCGGCCCAGCGCCGTCCAGGCTGCACCACCAGCGTCCTCACCACGGCCCGGCGACCCTCCTGGGGCCCCTCGGGATGGGCCAGCAGCAGACCCACCACCTCCCCGCCATCGAAGGCCAGGAGGCTGAGGCGTGGATCAAGCCGGCTGCGCCAAGGCTCCCAGTGACGGCAGAAACCATCGAGGCTGACGGGCACAAACAACGGTTGCCGTCGGAAGCCGTTCAGAATCAAACGGTGGATCGGCTCCAGCAGGTCGTCGATCGCCAAGTGCTCCACAGGTACCAGCTGGAACGGCGAGGGCGGGTAGACGGTGAGGCGACGCCTCTGAAGATCGTTACACAGCGAGGAGACATAGCGGGCCCGGATGGCGAAGCCGGCCGCCGCCAGCCAGTCGGTCCAGCGGGGATCCGGATCCGGTTCGCCGGCGAAGGCTTCGGCGGAATCCTGGCCCGGCTCCAACACGCGATAGGGATGCCAGGTGTCGCCATCCAGGGGAGCGAGCACGGTGGCGCAACCCCGCTGGCGAAGCTCGGCGGTGGCCCGCTCCAGCAGCTCGGCGGCGCTGCCCGGCCCACTGGCCTCCAGGCGGCCGATGCGGCCTAGCGGAACAGTCCCGCTGGGAGCCGGCGACCTCCGATCGTGTGCCAGCGGATCACCACCCGCCAGCGCCTGCGGGTTCGGGGCCTCATCAGCCATCGACGGGCTCCACCACAGCCCGCAGCGCGCCCAGCCCCCGGCCCCATCACCCAGCTCCAGCACCCGATCGGGCTCAGCCATGACGCAGCGGAGCAGATGCGGAAGGCACCGGACCGGGAGCTGGCGCGCCCACGGACGCCACGGGCAGGGCCTCCGCCACCACCAGCCGCCGGTAGAAGGGCACCTGATCCCGGTGGTGAAGAGCCGCAGCCAAGCCATCGAGGGCCCGCCAGCGCCCCGCTGTCGCCAGGCTGGTGTCACGCTCCGCCAGCCGATTCCAGAGCACCAGTCGGGCCCCCGGGGTCGCCCGCCGATGGAGCCGATCCAGCAGCCTCCCCGCCACCTGAGCCTCGACGTACTCGAGCACATTGCTGAGGTTGCAACCATCGATCCGGGTGTCGTTGTCGCCGCCGTCCTGGCCGGGCTCGTGCGTGTCAAGCCACTCCTCCAGTGAGAGGAGCCGCCAGCTGAGCTGATCGAGGCGGGAGCGGATCACCGAAAAACTCTCCGGCCGCAGGGCCAGGGGCAGGACGTCGCCGTAGCGCCCGAGCAGGATCCAGTGCAGGTAGGGATTGCGGAGCGGATCGGCCGCCACCATCACCCGCCGCACCTGGGCGAGCAGCTGCTCCGCCTGGGAGTCGTGGCCATAGCGCACGAAGCTCGGATCGGTGCCGAGGGTGCCGAGGGAAGCGCGACTGAAGAACAGCCGGAACAGCAGCCGCCAGCGCCCGCCATCCCAGCTCGTGTCGTACCAGCGCTGGCGCTCGGCGGGGTTGCGGGGCAACAGCAACTCGGAGCGGCGGCGCGCCCCATGCACGAGGGGCAGCACCAGGCGACGGAACAGGGCCAGATAGCGCTCGAAGCGGGCCACCGGCAGCACGCCCCAAGCCAGCCAGGCCGGATCGGACTCCCAGAAAGCGCGGGCGGAAGGGGAAAGGTCGCTCCGGCAGCGGGTGTAGCAATCCTGGCGCCGCGCCGCCGGGCCCGCCTGGGCGCCCAGCAACACCAGCATCTCCGGGTGGCTGAGCCGGCGGAAGGCCGCCACCTTGAGCTCCAGAGCGGCGATCTGGGGCGGACTGCGATCGATCGCGATCACCCGCACCCCCGGCCGCAGCAGCAGGGCGAGGCTGTTCTCGCCGCCGGAGGCGATCGAGAGCAGCGTGGAGCCCGGCCGGGGATCCAGACCCGCCAGCAAGACGTCGGCATCCTCCCAGCACTGGCCGTAGCGTATTCGCCGTTCGTTCACGACAACCCCGGCCGCCGAGAGCGAGCGACTCGGCCCCATCCGAGGGGGCACCCGAGGAGATCGAGGCACTCGCGGTTTCCGCTCCGTGCGGCGCGGCGGCCAGGCAGCGCACCGCACCGCTGCGGCCATCCATCTCAACCCAGTCTCCCTCGGCCAGGCCGGCGGTGATGCCCCCCAGATCCGTAACCATCGGCAGCCCGAGTTCGCGCGCCACGATCGCCACGTGAGAAAGCACGCTGCCCCGTTCCACCAGCAGGCCGGCGGCATGGGGGAAGAGCAGCACCCAGCCGGGATCGGTGGAGGCGGCCACCAGGATCGGTCTATCGCTGCCACGCTGCCGCGGCGTATCAAGCCAGCGGCGGGGATCCGCCACCAACGACACGCGGGCCCGCACCAGGCCGGGCGCGCAGCCTGTCCCCTGCCAGTCCTGCGCAGGGGAGGCAGCGGGATCCGCCATGCCCTCGCCGGTCTCCGCAGGCGGCTCCGGGGCAGCCAACAGGGCGGCGGTGGCCAGGGCCGGCAGACCACGGGTCTCCAGGCGGCGCGGCAGGGGGCGCTGCTGCCGCTGGCGCTGCCAGGCCGTCCGGCGCACGTCCACCAGACCCCGCAGATCGGCGCCACTGCCGTTGCCCTCCACCACGCCCAGCACCTCCTCCACCTCCAGGAACACCACGTCCTCCGGCTGATCGAGCAGCCCCACCCCGGCCAGGCGCCTGCCCAGTTCGAGCAGGAGGCGCCGCGCTAGGCCGAAGACGCGGGTGCGCTCAAAGCGCAGGTTCTCGCGGTTGCTCACCAGCGCCCGGGTCCGGCGCTGCAGCCAGCGCAGCAGCAGTCGCCGCAGCGGCTGGCCGGGAAGCTCGGGCCCCGCTGAGCCCGCCGGGGGCCACGGGAGCCGTTCAGGCTCCGCAGGTCTACCGGGGGGAGGGGAGGGGTGCTGCAACCGCTCCGCCATCGCGCCGATCGAGCGCAGCAGGGGCAAAGGATCCTCCCGCAGGGTGAGGGTCTCGAGCTTGAGCTCCTCAAGGCAGCGATCGCCGAAGTCGTCGAGGTAGCGCTCCAGCTCCACCTGCAGCACCGGACAGGACGCCACGGCCCTCCGCAAGGTGGACGGCTCACCCCGCTGCAGGGTGTCCACGAGATCGGGCCGCTGCTCCAGCAGGGCGGCCATGGCGCGGATGCGGCGGGGCGGTTCGGCGCTGATCACGCTGGCGTCGCCGGCGATCCAGTCGTGGAGGGAGCCGGCTTGGGCGGGGCACCAGCGCTGGGAAAGGCCCCGCAGCAGCCCGTAGACGATCATCGCGTAAAAGTCGTTGATCAGCGGCGCATCCCAGTGGTTGAGCAGCTCCGCCTCGATGCGGCGGTAGTGGTGCACCAGCTCATCGGGGCGCGCATCGGCGAGGGCGGCCAGCTGGGAGGGGTTGAGCAGCACCCGGTTGAGCCGCCGGCGGAAGGCACGGCTGCGACTGCCAAGGCTGAGGGCATTGGCCACCAGCCCGGCCAGGGAGCGCCCCAGGTGCAGAGCCTCCAGCCAGCGGGGCGCCGGATCCGCCGCCGCCTCGCGGCGCTGCTGCCGCCGGATCTGCTCCATCCGCTCCTCGGGCAGCCCGTGCTTCACCCCGAGCATCTGCTCGAGGAAGCGGGAATTGAGCCGGTAGCCCGGCAGCAGCGCCAGCACCCGATACCAGTTGAGCAGGTTGTAGTAGATGCGGCCCTCCAGGAAGCCGATCATCCCGCCGAAGACCGCCCGGTTGCGGCGGATCGTGGCCTCCGGCACGCCCATGAAGCGGCAGAACTGGGCGTACACCTCGCTGTAGGCCTTGCGAGCGAAGAAGAAGGTGAGGGGCGTGGTCACACCGCCATAGCTCTCCACGATGTTGCTGTTGTCCCACAGGGCCAGGCGCCCATCGGGATCGTCGAGGCCCCGCAGGGTGGTGATCGGCCGCGACTGCAACACCCACAGCCCGCCGCCCTCCAGCAGGGCCCACTCCACGTCCTGGGGCACGCCGAAGTGGTGGCCGAGCTGGCGGACCAGGCTGGCGATCCGCCGTGCCTCCGCCTCCGGCAGGGATGGGGTGGAAAGGCGGGGCGCCTGAACCGGGTTCGTCGCTGCAACGGTTCCAGCAACCGAAGCCGAAGTGAGAGATGTAGCCGAAACCGGAGCAACAACGGAAGTAGCAACGCCTGTGGCAGCCGGCACCGGAACGAACGCCGAAGCGGCAGCGTTCACGGGCGCGGAGACTTGGAAACCTGAATCCGAAGGGGAGACTGCAGGCTCTGGACGAGGAGAAGCAGAGCCTGGGGCGTGCTCCAGTAACGCTCCCTCCCGATCGAACAGCCAGGCTTCCCCCTCCAGCTCACCGGCCACCAGGGCGGCGGCCACCCCCGGCACGGCCTGCACCAAGGTCACGCCGCGGCGGCCACTCACCGGATCGGCCGAAAAGGCCACCCCGGCGAATCGTGGGGAGAGCATCGGCTGGATTAGCACCGCGGGAGCCAACCCACCGCCATCGGCTCCATCCGACTCGGGTAGACCCCGCTCCCGCCGGTAGGTGGCCAAGCCCGACCCGAAGGCCGAATGCCACACGGTCACGATCGCCGCCTCCAGCTCCGCCAGGGGCACCTCCAGCTGAGTGGCGAACTGGCCGGCGTAGCTGGCCGCAGCGCCATCCTCGGAGCGTCCGGAGGAGCGCACCGCCCAGCGCCCTGCCCTCCAGCCGGCACCGCCGGAACCAGCGAGCGCCTGAGCGGCCAAACCCTCCAGAACGCCAAGCGCCCCCACCAGCTCCCGCCCCACCGCCGGATCCAGCCGCTGCGGCAGCTCCGCCGGCCCTGGCCGGGACCGTTCAAAGGCCGAGGGAAGCAGCACCAGGGAGGGCAGCACGGGAAAACCGGCCTGGGCCAGCCGCAGCAGGGTGGCGGCCTTGCCCCCCAGCTCCGGCAGTCGCTCCGGATCGACCGGCTCCCCCTCCATTAACCACACGGCATGGAGCAGGGAGGGCAGGGGCGCCAGCGTCATCTGAGCCCCCCCAGCAGGGCCGGCAACCAGCCCAGCGAGAGATAGGTGGCAAGGGTCCAAAGCGCGGTGGGCAGCTCCAAAGGTTCTGGCCGTGACGACTGGGCCCTGGCGGCGGCCTTGATGGCCTCGCCGGCAGCCCCTGTGGCCTCGCTGGCGATCACAGCAGCCCCATTGGCCATCTCCGCGGGTCTTTGAATAATCAAGGGAGATCTCCGCCCGGCCCGCCCGACCGGCCGGAACCGCAGCACGATCCAGGCCAGCGAGGGAGCCAACAGCAGCAGCACCAGCGGCACAGCACGGATCTGCTGCGCGGCCACCAGGGAAAGCGGCAGGGAGAGCAGCAGCACCACCAGCCAGCGCCCCTGGGCCGGCCCCAGGCCCCAGAGGGCGCTCCAGGTTTCCACCCCCGGCTCCTCCTGGTCGGGGAAACGGATCTTGCGGGCGAATTCGATCGCCAGGCCGTTGAGATAGCAGAGCGCCAAGAGGGGGAGCAGGGCGGCTCCGGGCAGGGTGCCACCGCCCGGCAGCACCGCCATCGCCAGGGCGAGCAGGGCGATCAGGGGCACGATCACCATGTGGCTGAACGTATAAAGCAGGGGCCGGGCCCGCAACCAGGCCGGCACCAGGAACTCCACCCCCATCAGGGCGAACCAGCCCCAGGTGAGCACCAGCAGCCACCAGGCATCCGGCGCGACGCGCCACACCAGCAGCCCCTGCAGCACAGCCGTGGCCAGGGCCACCAGGGCCAGCTCCTGCAGGCTCACCAGGCCCCGCGGCACCGGCCGGTAGGGGCGGCAACGCTGATCGTCATGGCGATCCTTGAACTCATCGGCGATCCGCATCAGCAGGAAGAAGGCGCCGCTGCAGAGAATGGCGCTCAACAGCACCGGCAAGGAAGGGGAGCCCCCCACCAGCCGGGCGCCGTAGAGGGCCGCCGCACCGCAGAACACCGTGATCAGGGGGCCATGGCGCCGCAGCGGAAAGCGCTCGGCCTGGTAGATCCACAGCCGCCGCGGCAGGGGCAGGTGCGCTTCAGCCAGCATCGGAGGCCCTCCCGGAGTTCGCGACCGGTGCGGCGGTCAGCAGGGCGCGGGCCTCCTCCAGGGCAGCCGTCGCCTGGACCTCACTCCAGCCACTCCAGAGCAGATCACGGCGGACGCCCTCCTCGCTCGCCCCCTGGCTCAACTTGCCACTCGCGTACTTCACCAGCAGATGCGACACCGACTTCTCGCCCCCGGGCCCAGAAAGCTCCACGCGGGATGGCGCTGCACCTGGGGCGGTTCCCACTCCGGGCTTGACCCGCAGGGAGGGCACCAGCACCTGCAGCAAGGCCCCGAACAGCATGGCCACCCCCGCCCAGAAGAAGCCGCCAATGCCGAGGGTGCAGATCGTCGAAATGATGATCATCTGCAGGGCGTCGGCGAAGGAGCCGCACATCACGGTCAGCAGCACCAGCATCGGCAGCACGCCGATCAGCAACGACCGCATCGAGAAGCGCGCATCGAGCCCGAAGAATGATCGGGAGCCGGTGGGAGGAGGAGAGTTCATCACGGCAGAAAACCTGGATGCAGAGCGGGAGGGAGCGACGAATCAGAGAAGAGTTCAGAAACACAGTCAGTGACGGATTCGCAGAGTCATGCCGACGCGTTCAGCGAGGGTGTCAAAGCTGGCGGTCAGAGCCGGTTGTCGAGCACGATCTCCCAGTAGCGAATCGTGGCCAGCACCAGCGCCATGTAGCAGGGAATGGCGAAGGCAATCTCAATCGGCGCCTGCAGCAGCGGGATCGTGAAGCCCGAGAAATTGGCCACGGCACTGGGGCCGTACACCCGCAGACCGGCGGCATAGAGGCCGTATTCGATCGGTAGGGCGATGGCGGTGGCCACCAGCACGGCCATCACCATGCGGAAGGCCACAGGCTGGAGCAGGAAGAACCGGTTCACCGCCAGGGCGGTGAGGGCGATCACCAGCACCCACGCCCCCGTCATCACCAGGTTGATGTCGCGGTAGAGGGTGCCCCAGGCGGGGAAGCCACGGTTGAGCACCATCGGCTCCACCATCAGCTCAAACAGGAGCACCGCCAGGGTGGTGAGCAGCAGCCCCCGCCCCCAGCGGATCCGCCGCACCGGAATCAGCAGGGCGTCGTCGAGCACAAGGCTCCAGTAGCGGTAGAAGCCGATCACCAGGGCGGCGAACACAGGCACGTAGTAGACGATCGCTAGCGGTACGCCGTTCACGAAGCCCCCGATGGCGGCCTCCTGCACCTCGGGGGCATAGCTGCGGATCCCTGAGGCCACCAGCACGGTTTCCAGCGGCACCGTGATGGCGGTGATCAGCGCCAGGATCAGCAGAAAGCGCGGCAGGGCCCGCCAGCGGGGCAGCAGGCGGTCCACCAGCTCCACCACCACCAGGAAGAGCACCGTCCAGCCGAGGGTGAGCACCCAGCTCACATCGCGATAGAGATAAGCCCAGCGGCCGAGGTGGGCGTTGTTCCACATCGGCGCCGTGAACAATTCGAAGAACACCACCCCCAGGGCCATTAGGGCGAAGCGGGCCGGCAGGCGATCCCGCATCCGGCTGAGCCAGGCCAGGGCCGCCACCACCAGCACCAGACCCACCAGCAGCACCCGCAGCGAAGCCGGCGTGAGGGTCTTGTCCACGCCGCAGCTGCCGCTGAGCAAAGGATTGAAGGGGATCGCGGCCATGGGAGGCCCAAAACCCAGAAGCATCCCGCTCATCGCGCACCTCCCGGGCTGAGCGGAGCGGCGGCCGGACCCGGCGGCGCACCTTGATTCACAAGGGCCGGCACCGGTCGGGCGCGGCCGGTCACCACGGTGGGCAGCTCCCGGCTGGCGGCATCCTTCACCTTGCAGCCGCCCCATTTGGCCTGGCGGAAATCGGGGTCAGTGCTGAGCCGCTCCCAGGCCTTCCAGAGCGGTTCCTGGAGCACGTTGCCGAAGATGGCGTGGTTGAAATCGCACGACATCAGATCGCCGTAGGGCGAGAGGTAGAGGTAGCTGGTGCCGCAGCTGCAGCCCACGCTGCGGTGGCTGCTGATGTAGGCCGAGAACACCACGCCGGGGTAGCGGGGATCGTGGTTCCAGCGGTCCGCCGAGGTGATCATCCGCTCCACCCAGGCGCCGTTATCCACCAGATCCTCACGGTGCTCGAGCCGACCGGTCGGCAGGGCGTCGAACACCAGCAGTTCATGGGCGCCCACCCGCCGGGCCAGCTCCACCATCCGCTCCAGTTCACCAGCAGCGAAGCTCTCCGGCGTGAGCGTGGCGGAGATGCCCACCGAAAGGCCCTGCCGCCGCGCCACCGCCAGACCAGCCAGGGCCCGCCCGAACAGACCCGGCGTACCGCGCAGATCGTCGTGCCGTTCGGCATCGGCGGCATCGAGGCTCACGTACACGCTGTCGAGGCCGGCGCGGCGCAGGCCGAACGCCCGATTGGCCAGGTGCCAGCCATTGGTGAACAACACCACGGTTGAGAGGCTTTTATCCACCGAGGCCACGATCGCCTCCAGCTCGGGATGGAGCAGGGGCTCGCCACCCACCAGGTTCACAATCGACACCCCCAGGGCCTGGGCGTCGCGGATCACCCCGGCCCACTCGCTGCTGGTGAGCACGTGGCGACCCGGGGATTCCACCCCCTCGAAGAAGCTGCAGTGGCCGCATCGGGCGTTGCAGCCGTCATTCACCGCCACGCTCATCAGGTTGGGGATGTTGCTGTTCTGGACGGCGCGGTAGAGGGTGCGGGCGATGAAGTGGGCCGCCGGCGGACTGAAGAGGGCCGGGGTGGAGAGGGAATACACGGGATAGCCATCGCGGTGATGGATCACCTTGTTGTGGTTGAGGTAGATGCGGTAGAGCACATCCACGAAGTCGGTGCCGTAGCCGAGCGCCCGGGCCACCAGGAAGGTCTGGAGGCGTAGACGACGACCAGCCGCCAAACCCCTGCGCAGGAGGCTTCGAACCACGATCCGCACTTGAACACCCGCTCACCATGGCCAAACCACCGCGGGACCTAGGTTTCCCCCACCGTTCTCTTCAACTTTCACTCAAGAACCGGGCCGCCAATCGCTCGTGCAACAACCGATGGCGCCCCTCAGCGGTAGTTCTCGAACTGCAGCGGCACCTCCACGTCCTGGGCCTTGAGCAGCTGGATCGCCTGCTGGAGGTCGTCCTTGCTTTTGCCGGTGATGCGCAGGCTGTCGCCCTGGATCGCCACGGTCACCTTCTTGAGCTCGTCGCGCACGGTTTTGGAGAGCTGCTTGGCCAGTTCCTGGCTGAGCCCCTTGCGCAGCAACACCTGCTGCTTCACCTTGTTGCCCCCCACTGCCTCGGCGGGCTGGAAATCGAAGATCTTGAGCGAGAGATCCCGCTTGGTGGCCTTCTGACGCAGCACATCCGCCACCGCATCGAGGGTCATGTCGCTGGCGGTGGTGATCGTGAGGCTGCCCTCCTCCAGCTCGATCTCGGTGCCCGAGTCCTTGAGGTCGTAGCGCTGGCCTACATCGCGGCGCACCTGATCGAGGGTGTTCACCAGCTCCTGGCGATCGAAATCGCTCACCACATCGAAGGAAAAGGAAGACATTGCGCTAAGGGCTGATCCACTGCCCGGCAGCCTATGCGCCTTGACTCCGCCCCGCTCAGAGGGAGCCAGGCACCGGCCAGACCCTGGCCCTCGCCGCTGGCGCCCAGGCGTCCGAGGCTCACGGGCGAGCGCAAGAAAAACCGGTGCGCTTTGAGCTGCTGCGTTCAGCCCGGCCGGAAGAGAGCCGTCAACTGGAGGCCCAGTTCGCCACCCTGCCCACGCTCGCCATCCCGGCAGAGCTGTGGCAGCGGGCGATCGTCCTGGGCCAGGCCTGCCGCCCGATCGGCCGCAGCGTCGTGAGCCTCGACCTCCTGGTGGCCGCCGTGGCTCTGCACCACAACGCGGTGCTATGGCCCTGGAGCATGCGCACCGCCCTGGAGCTGCCGGATCCGCTGTGTGCAACCGCAGCAGCTCGAAACCCCCAAGAACCCAGCCAAATGGGGCGAACCAGAAGAGAAGTCCATATGCAATACAGGGACAACACACAAACATTAGGCACCCAATTCACGCACCACCACATGATCCATCCACGCACCATACACAGGCCAGCCTCTATCGATATCACCCCAATACTTGACCAGCAAGGTGATGCTTAATGCTGTAGGTTTGCTGAATTGGATCCAGGGCTAGTCCCGATCCATCCCCATCCCTAAACGATTGGTCTCACCCCTCTCCCTGCCGATCCACTCCAACCGCCACCTCCCATTCCGACCGATGGCCCAACTCCTGCTCGCTGGAACCAACCTCACTCCTAGCCCGAGCCTGGAGCAGGCACTGCAGCTGGTGGAGGCGCGTCTGGCGAGCTGGGCCAGCAGTAGCAATAGTGGCGCCTACAACGCCTTGCTGCTGCGGATCTTCGGGGCGCAGAGCAGCGAAAGCGCCACCGCACTCCAGGCCTCCATCAGCGGCACTGGCCTGGGGATCAACTTGAAGATTCTCCCTGCCAGCTCCATGGACGGGCTTGTGGCCGCTTACACGAGCCATGCAGCCGGAGATCGTGGAGAACGCCTCGACCTCAACGCGGCCTGGCTGCAGAGCGCCAGGGCCGAGCAGATCGAGGCTGTGCTGCTTGAGAAGCTCGGCCATGCCATCGCTCAGCGCCTCCATGGCGGCTCCGGAACCCCCGGCGTTGAAGGGGCCATCGTCTCGGCCCTACTGCGGGGGCCAATCTCAGATCACCCTGTCTACCTCCAGAACGACCAGAACGTCATCAACCACGCAGGCGGGTACCTGCTCACTGAGACCGGCAGCAGCATCAGCACCTATGGCGTTCCCGCCGGCCCGCTGGTCGCCGCGGCGGATCGGCAATCGCCCGGATTCGACGGGGCCGCCAGCCTGGTGCATGGGCTGCTGGGCACCGGCCTGCTCGCGTCAGCACAACCGACCGTCTGTCGCTGCCCGGCCTGCTCGCGGCTGTTCGTGGGCAATACCAGCTCCAGCCCCGGTGCAGGCCTGGCCACAACGGCGTTGGGCCTCGATCTCACCTTCAAGCTTCACAGCAACCCGACCGCCAATCATCGGATCTACCTCGATTTTGATGGCTACGAGCTGGCCAGTTCCGAATGGGAAAATGGTGCTGCACTTCGGGTGGGGGCCTTCTTCAGTTCACCGTTCTCTGATGCGGCCAAACAGGCAATTCAGGCCATCTGGCGCCGCGTCACCGAGGATTTCGCCCCATTCAATATCGACGTTACCACCGAGGCACCCAGCAGTGAAGACCTAAAGAAATCAGGTGCCGGTGACAGCCGCTGGGGCATCCGGGTGGCCATGACCACCAACAGAAACCTGCTCACTAACGCAGCGATCAAAAATGCAGGGGGCGGCGGCACCGCCTACCTAGGCAGCTTTAACTGGGCCACCGATGACGTCTGTCTGGTGTTTAACGGCTACAACGGCACCAACGCAGACTCCATCTACGCGGCGGCCGAAACCGTCAGCCACGAGGTGGGCCACACACTCGGCCTTCGCCATGACGGCGGAAGCTACGGCAGCAATGCCAGCTACTACGAAGGTCACGGCAGCGGCGATACTAGCTGGGGCACGATCATGGGGGCCCCCTTCATCAACGCCGACGAGAATGTCACCACCTGGAGCAAGGGGGAGTACATCGGAGCGAACAATCGAGAAGACGATCTCGGCATCATCACCGGCAGTGTCACCAACGCCTATGTTGCCGGTAATGGTTTCACCTACCGGGACGACGACTACGGCAACAGCTTCGACACCGCCTACACCCTGAGTGGAGAGGCACCCAGCAGCTTCGGGATCATCGAGCGCAACACGGATATCGACTGGTTTCGCTTCCGCACCGCCTCTGCCTCCGTTTCCATCAATATCCGCAATGCCTGCCGGGTGTTCAGCTCCAATGGCGATGGGACATTCAGCACCCAGTACCTGGATGGCTTGGGGCCCAACCTCGCCATCTCCGCCCAGCTCTTCGACGCCAGCGGGCTTCTGATCGCCACCAGCACCCCCATCAACTGGCTTGATGCCGGCTTCGGCTTGTACCTCACCGCCGGTGTCTATTACCTGAGCGTCGAAGGGGTGGGTTTGGGCAACCCCTCTGCCAATCCACCCAGCGGCTTCAGCGACTACGGCAGCCTCGGCCAATACCTGATCACCTCATCCATTACTCCAGGGGAGCCCCCAATCAGCCCTGTTGTCATCACGGCCATCAGCGACAACGTCGGCACCATCACCGCTCCGATCGCTGACGGCGCCTCGACTGACGACACCACTCCCACCATCGTCGGCACCGTCTTCGCAGCCCTGGCCCCAGGTTCCACCCTCAGGGTCTATCGCAATGATGTCTTTGCAGGTAATGCCACTGTTACTGGCAATGACTGGTCTTACACCCCGGCGACTGCACTGCTTTCAGGAATACATAGCTTCAAAGCGGCAATTTTCACCAGTTCAGGGGTGGGTGGTTCGTTCGCGAATCCGCGCTCGATCGTTGTTGACATCACCGCTCCCCTCCAGACGGTGACCATCGCCTCCGTCACCGACAACACCGATCCGGTGCAAGGTGTCGTTGTGGCCGGCGGCCGCACCAATGACGCCACGCCCACCCTCGCAGGCACACTCTCGGCAGCACTGGGTGAGGGTGAAACCCTCAAGCTCTACAACGGCACCACCTTCTTGCTCGATGCCGTCGTCGACAACACGGCCCGCATCTGGAGCGCCACACCCACCCTCACCACCAACGCCACCTACACCATCACCGCCCGCGTCGTTGATGCCGCCGGCAACCAGGGGCCCCTCAGTGCCAGCCGCTCCTTCATCCTCGACACCACCGCTCCCACCCAGGCGGTGACCATCACCAACATCAGCGACAACGTCGGCACCATCCAGGGTTCCGTCGCTGATGGCGCCATCACCAACGACACCACACCTACCCTCTCTGGCACGTTCGGGGGGGCAACAGCTGGTGCGGCACTCGCCATAGGGGAAACCCTGAGCGTCTTCAGCAATGGCGCCATCGCCGGGAACGCCACCGTCACGGTCGTCGCAGCTGGACAGAGCACCTGGATCTACACACCCGCCATAGCGCTCACCACCAACGGCTCCTATGTCTTTACGGCACAGGTGATCGATGGGGCCGGCAACGGCGGACCCCTCTCGGCGCCGCGATCGATCGTTCTGGATGCCACCGCTCCCCTCCAGACGGTGACCATCGCCTCTGTCACCGACAACACCGATCCGGTGCAAGGTGTCGTTGTGGCCGGCGGCCGCACCAATGACGCCACGCCCACCCTCTCAGGCTCCCTCTCCGCAGCACAGGGTGAGGGAGAAGCGCTCAAGCTCTACAACGGCACCGCCTTCTTGCTCGATGCCGTCGTCGACAACACGGCACGCACCTGGAACGCCACACCCTCCCTCACCACCGACGCCACCTATACCTTCACCGCCCGCGTCGTTGATGCCGCCGGCAACCAGGGGGCCCTCAGTGCCGGCCGCGTCCTCATCCTCGACACCACCGCTCCCACCCAAGCGGTGACCATCACCACCCTCAGCGACAACGTCGGCACCATCCAGGGTTCCGTCGCTGATGGCGCCATCACCAACGACACCACACCAACCCTCTCGGGCACGTTCGGGGGGGCAACGGCTGGTGCGGCACTCGCCACAGGGGAAACCCTGAGCGTCTTCAGCAATGGCGCCACCTGCCTCGGTAATGCCACCGTCACCGTCGTCGCAGCTGGACAGAGCACCTGGACCTACACACCCGCCATAGCGCTCACCACCAACGGCTCCTATGTCTTCACCGCACAGGTGATCGATGGCGCCGGCAACGGCGGACCCCTCTCGGCGCCGCGCTCGATCGTTCTGGATGCGCCGATCAGCACCCCAGCCCAAGATACGCTGACTGGAATCGCCGCTTCCGCCGACATCTATCTGTTGCCGCAACTGAGCAGCTCACTGCTT
>JAPLIE010000015.1 GCA_026389265.1 Cyanobacteriota bacterium
GCCGTAGAGCTCTATGAACCTAGGCAGCGACAGGCCTGCCTGAAACTGGATTCGATTCATGGCCATGGCAAACGCATCTGGTACAGGCGTACCAGTTTAAGCGGGAACGGCCTGCTGACGGAGCTTGCTGCCTAATCAAGTAAGTCCATGCCCCCTGAATTGCCACGCCAGCAGGCCCTTCTATGAAAGCCGTGATCCTGGCCGGTGGTCTGGGCACCCGCATCAGCGAGGAAACCCACCTCAAGCCCAAGCCGATGGTGGAGATCGGCGGCCGGCCGATTTTGTGGCATATCCTGAAGATCTACAGCAGCTTTGGTATTAACGAATTTGTGATCTGCTGCGGTTATAAGGGTTATGTGATCAAGGAGTATTTCGCCAATTACTTCCTGCACATGAGTGATGTGACTTTCCACATGCGCACCAATTCGATGGAGGTGCAGCAAAAAAATGCCGAGCCCTGGGAGGTCACCCTGGTGGATACCGGGGAAGCCACTCTCACGGGCGGGCGCTTGAAGCGGGTGCAGCGCTATGTGGGTGATGAAACCTTCTGCTTCACCTACGGCGATGGGGTGGCTGATGTGGACATCAGCGCCGCAATCGCCACCCATCGCGCCAGCGCAAAACTGGCCACCCTCACGGCGGTGCAACCGCCGGGTCGCTACGGGGCGTTGAACCTGGTGGAGGGTGATCAGGTGGCCGGATTTCAGGAAAAACCCCAGGGCGATGGCGGCTGGATCAACGGCGGCTTCTTTGTGCTGGAGCCTGGTGTTTTCGACACCATCCACTCCGATGACACCAGCTGGGAGGGCGAGCCGCTCCAGCGCCTGGCTGCCGAGGGGCAACTGCAGGCATACCTACACCACGGCTTCTGGCAGCCGATGGACACCCTGCGCGACAAGACTTACCTCGAAGAGCTCTGGGAGAGCGGCAAGGCCCCCTGGAAACGCTGGTGAACCCCGATCCTTCCTTCTGGAGTGGCCGGCGGGTGCTGCTCACGGGCCACACCGGCTTCAAGGGCAGCTGGCTGGCCCTGTGGCTGCTGGAGCTCGGCGCGAACGTCACCGGGCTGGCCCTGGCGCCTGAAACCAATCCCAGTTTGTTTGCCCAGCTGGAACTGGAGCGGCGCCTTGATCATCGCCTCGGCGACATCCGCGATGCGGCCCTGCTGAATCAGCTGGTGGACGAAACGCGCCCTGAGCTGGTGCTGCACCTGGCCGCCCAGCCCCTGGTGCGCCGCAGCTACGCCGAGCCCACGGCCACCTGGGCCACGAATGTGATGGGCACGATCCACCTGCTGGAGGCCCTGCGCCGCCTGGATGAGCCCTGCACGGCGGTGCTGATCACCACCGACAAGGTGTATCGCAACCATGAGTGGCTCTACGGCTACCGCGAAAACGATCCCCTCGGCGGCCATGACCCCTACAGCAGCAGCAAGGCGGCGGCGGAACTGGCGATCGCCAGCTGGCGCGCCAGCTTCTGCGGCTGCTTGCCCCACCAGAGCCCCCAGCTGCGCATCGCCAGCGCCCGGGCCGGCAACGTGATCGGCGGTGGCGACTGGGCGGCCGACCGGATCGTGCCGGATGCGATGCGGGCCCTGGGGCGGGGCGAGCCGATCGGCGTGCGCAATCCGGCGGCCACTCGCCCCTGGCAGCACGTGCTGGAGCCCCTGGGCGGCTACCTGCTGCTGGCGGAGCGCCTCAGCGCCGATATCTCCCTGGCCGATGCCTTCAACTTCGGCCCCCAGCTAGAGGCCAACCGCAGCGTGCGCGAGCTGGTGGCGGCGGCCCTACGCCACTGGCCGGGGAGTTGGCAGGACCAGAGCGATCCCCAGGCCCCCCACGAGGCCAGCCTGCTCAACCTGGTGGTCGACAAGGCCCACCATCAACTGGGCTGGAGCCCCCGCTGGGATTTCGCCACCACCGTGGACCGGACCGTGGGCTGGTACCGGCAGGTGCAGGAGGGGCAGGCGTCAGCGCTGGCGGCCTGCTTAGCGGATTTGGAGGCGTATGTGACCCAAGCCCGCTGAGATGCTTCAGCTCAGTCGCCATGCTGTCGACAAACTCGCCACCTATGGCATTCAGGGTGCACGTCTTTGCTCGTGGCATGAGGCTCTTCAAACAGGAGACCCCTTTCTGGATATCTGCTCAGGCGCCTCGGGTAGCGTTTTCTGGTGGGAGCAACGGCCCTGGATCGTGATCTTCAGCCAAGATGGGGTAAGGGTCGTGACGACCTACCCAACCGATGAACGCACTGTGACCAATCGCCGCGGAGGTGGACGATGGATCTTTCCCAACACCTAACGACCCAGCTCAAGAGCATGGAGCGTCTGGTAGACGCAGAAACCGGCGCCATCCTCTTTCGTCATCCCACCTTGCGCGGCATCCCTGATCTGGTGGTTGAAGGGGACGGCTACACGCTGGAATTCATCGGCCCAACGCTGCTGTGTCTCGACATCAACGATCCCACCGGAATGGCGCGGCTGCTGGCTGATCCGTTGAAGGCCCAGCTGCCCATTGGAGTATGAGGAACGAACTGGTCTCCGCCTTGGCCTGCTGCCTGGCGGACTGCTCAACCTGCTCACCCTGCCGGTGAGGCCTGAGAGCGAGCTGGCCGCCACCAGCCAGCAGATCCTGGCCAGCCGCCCAGATCTGGACACGGTTGTGCTGCCTATGCTGGTACAACGTTTTCCCCAGTTCACCGAGGAACAGATCATGGTGATTGCCGGCATCCCTCGAGAAGAAATCCGCCAAACCCGTGCAGTTCAGGACTGGCTGGCCGAGGGCCGCCAGGAGGGTGAGGTAGCCGTCACCCTCCGCCTCCTCAACCTCCGCTGCGGCCCCCTCACAGGCGCCACCACCGACCAGATCAAGGCCCTGCCACTGGAGCGACTGGAAGCCCTAGCCGAAGCCCTGCTCGACTTCCATGGCCCGGCCGACCTAGGCACCTGGCTGGCAGCCAACGCCTGAGCCCCACCACACCACATCTGGTGTCTCAAGCGCCCGAATCCACCTCAAATCCAGAAGCATCCCGGGAGGACACCTCTCCCCCCCCTGGGCCGCGGGCCCCGAAGCCCGCACAAGTTCTGAACCACCGTGGAGCGCACCGTGGGCTGTTACCGGCAGGTTCAGGAGGGGGCGGGTTCTGCCCTTGAATGGTGCCAGGCAGACCTGGCCCTCTACCAGAAGGTTCCCTCCCCATGAGTGTCATTGTGAAGCGCGTGGGCGAAGCCGTGGAGGTGCTGCAGGGCGCGAGCTCCCTGCCTGAAGGTGAGGAGATCGTGCTGTTCACTGCCTCAGATCTGATCGATCTGGATCGCGAGCGCCGTGAGGAGGTGGATCTGCAGATGCCTTCCTTCCTGCGCGGTGCCGAGGACGAAGACGCCGAGGAGATGTTCCACCGATGAATCCCATCCGCCTGGAGGTGCTGGCCCGCCGGGAGGTGGTCGCCCATTTCATCGCCGATCAGCGTCTGTTCAAGCTGGCTGCCAGGGTGTTGCCATGAGCAACGGAGCTGAACTGCACCCCACCCCGATCGAAGGCGTATTGGAGCTGCGCACCCAGCCCTTCGCCGACCATCGCGGTGCCTTCCTCAATGCCTTCCGGGCCGCCGAGCCCGCTTTTCGGGAGGCCTGGGGAGAAAAGGCGATTGCCCAGGTGAACCTGAGCCGCAGCGAAGCGGTGGGCACGGTCCGTGGCCTGCATCTGCAAGCGCCGCCCCACAGCGAAGCCAAGCTGGTGCGCTGCCTAAGGGGGCGGGTGTGGGATGTGGCGGTGGACCTGCGGACGGGTTCGGCCACCTGGGGCCGCTGGCAGGCCGTGGAGCTCAGCCCGGATCTGGGCAACGCCCTGCTGATCCCGGAGGGCTGCGCCCATGGCTTTCAGGTGCTGGAGGCCAGCAGCGAGCTGCTTTATCTGCATTCCGGCGCCTGGGTGCCGGAAGCGGAAGCCGGGGTGCGCTTTGATGATCCGCAGCTGGCGATTCAGTGGCCACTGCCGCCGCTGGGCCTCAGCGGGCGGGATCTCGGCCTGCCCCTGCTTGAATCTCGCCCATGAGCCAGGCATGCTGCCGCCACTGTGGATCGCCGCTGGAGCACACGGTGATCGATCTGGGCCATCAGCCGCCCAGCAATGCCTATCTTACGCCTGAGCAGCTGGCTGAGCCGGAGATCACCTACCCGCTCAAGGTGTTCGTGTGCGGCCAATGCTGGCTGGTCCAGCTGCCTGCCCATGCATCAGCAGAGCAGTTGTTCACCGCTGATTACGCCTATTTCTCCAGCACTTCCAGCAGCTGGTGTGCCCATGCCGAGCGGTTCGTGGCGGCAGCGGTGGAGCGAGTGGTGCTGGGAGCTGAAAGCCAGGTGGTGGAGCTCGCCTCGAACGATGGCTATCTGCTCCAGTATGTGCAACAGCGCGGTATTCCCTGCCTGGGAATCGAACCCACCCACGCCACGGCCGAGGCGGCCCGGGCCTTGGGGATTCCCACGATTGAGCGCTTCTTCGGGGTGGCCCTGGCTGAGGAGTTGGTGGCTGAAGGGAAGGCCGCTGATCTGGTGGTGGCCAACAATGTGCTGGCCCATGTGCCAGACATCAATGACTTCGTGGCCGGCATTGCCCGGCTATTGAAGCCCGCAGGCCGCGCCTCGATCGAGTTCCCCCATCTGCTGCGGCTGTTGGAGGGTAACCAATTCGACACGATCTACCACGAGCACTACAGCTACCTCAGCCTGCGGGTGGTGCAGCGCATCGCCAAGCTGGCTGGGCTGGAGGTGGTGGATGTGGAGGAGATACCCACCCATGGAGGTAGCCTGCGGGTGTGGCTTGCTTCTCAGGGAGCTGCTGTGGACACCGAAGCGGTGGCGCGGGTGATGGCGGAAGAAGCGGCTGCGGGCCTGGAAAGCCTGGAGGCCTATCAGGGCTTCCAGCAACGTGCCGAGGCGGCCAAACACGCCCTGCTTGAGTTTCTGCTTCAGGCTCGGCGCGAGGGCAAACGGGTGTTGGGCTATGGCGCGGCTGCCAAGGGCAACACACTGCTCAATTACACCGGCATCCGGGCTGATCTGCTGCCGGCGGTGGCTGACCGTGCGACCAGCAAGCAGGGCAAGCTGCTACCAGGAAGCCATATCCCGGTGATCAGCCCGGAGCAGCTGCAAGCTGAGTCTCCAAATGCCTTGTTGGTGTTGCCTTGGAATCTGATTGAGGAGCTCCGCGAACAGATTCCTGAGAGGGATCTTGTTACTGCGATTCCGGTGCTGAAGAGATGGCAACCTTTGCTGGCACCTTCCACGCTTCACTGACATGCCAACCATTCACCTGATTGGCAGTGAAGGCTTTATTGGTCGGGCCCTGCAAAGAGAAATAAGCGGAGATGTTCTTCACTGCTGGAGTCATTCACAGTCTGATCCCGATCACCACTTCGACATCCTTGATCCTACGAGCTGGGATAAACTCTTAGATCATCGGCCTAGCCATGTTATCCTCCTGAGTTGGCCGGGCTTGCCTAACTATTGTGAACTTTTTCATGTGACCAGAAATCTTCCGGCTTCCATTGACTTGATTGATCGACTCATCTCCGCAGGTGTTACCAGGATTGTGGTAGCAGGAACTTGCTATGAATATGGAATGCAAAATGGCCCCTTGCAGGAAGATGCTTTTACCGATCCCATGAATTACTACGCAATAGCTAAAGATGCTCTCCGCCGTGTCGTGGCATTGCGTTGTTCTGCGAGTGAAGTTCAGTGGTGCTGGCTGCGTGTTTTTTATCCCTATGGTTTAGGTCAAAATCAAAGCTCATTGCTGCCTTCTCTGCAGCGTGCAATAGACGAAGGCCAGCCTTTTTTTGCAATGAGCTCCGGTAGGCAGTTGCGAGATTTTGTATCTGTAGAAGATGTTGCAAAGCAGCTACTCTTTTTAGCTACTGCTAAGAGTGCCACAGGCATATATAATGGAGGATCTGGCCATCCTAGGTCAGTCCTCGAACTTGCTGAAGAGTTGGTCTCGTCTAACAATAGTAGTATAAAGCTTGATCGGGGTGCTTATCCTGATCGTTCAGATGAGCCCCTTGCGTTTTGGGCTCAAATGAATAAATTCAAGGCCCTTCAACCCCATCAGCTATCTCAATCATGAGTTTTGACCCCATCCAGCAACATGTGCAAGATTCAGTAAATCGAGCAAGGAATCAATCAAAGGATTCCGAAATTACGAGTCCGGCCGCTAAATTCTTTGAGCGTAGCCACCAGCTTCAATATTCCTACAACTTTTCATGGCTAACAAGGCCCATCATCCAGTATCCACAGGATATTGTTGCTTTTCAGGAAATCGTTTCGTCTGTCAAGCCTGATCTGATTATTGAAACTGGAATTGCCCACGGTGGATCATTGGTCCTCTCGGCTTCCTTGCTGTGCCTGCTGGATGTTATGGAGGGCCTTGACCCTCGCAAGTCTCCCCGTAAGGTTGTGGGCGTTGATATTGATATCAGGCCCCACAATCGCAAGGCTCTAGACGATCATCCATTGCGTTTTAAAATGGAATTGATTGAGGGATCAGCCATTGATCCTGCAATCATCAATCAAGTGCGCAGCCATGCTGTTGGCGTAGAGAAGATTTTAGTCGCCTTGGATTCCAATCACACTCATGAACATGTGCTTGCTGAGCTCAATGCCTATGCCGATCTGGCCTCCGTTGGCAGCTATTGCATTGTGTTTGATACCGTGATAGAGGATCTTCCTACAGGTTCTTTCTCCGACCGACCTTGGGATGTGGGCAACAACCCCAAAACAGCTGTACACGAGTGGTTAAAGCAACACCCTGAGTTTGAAATTGATAAAGAAATAGATAACAAGCTTTTGATCAGTGTGGCTCCTGATGGGTATTTGAGGCGGAAGGTTTAGGGGCATTGCCTTGTTTCGATGCTCTCATCTTCTATGTTTCCTGCTGCTTCTCCCTTGAGATTTGCCAAAGAGTTTTAGACCATATCGCCTGTGAGATCTTGAGACCCGAATGATAATAGCAGCCGAGTGCCCATCCGTGCGGAGCTCTTTGGGCACACCACCGATGCGTTTGGCGTGTTGATGGTAAAGTGAATCAATCAATATTGTAGCTTCACAATGGCATCCAGTTTTCGCGATGGATGGTCGGTTGGGATTCCGACATTTAATAGGTATCACTTGCTCAAACAAGCATTGGCTTCAGCTGAAAGTCAATCTCATAAGCCTGCCGAAATTATTGTATCCGATAATTGTTCAACGGACCAAACCGGCACTGCTTCGTTATCCGATACCTCCATTCGATTCAGATATTTTAGGCATTCTAAGCCTGTTCCTCCTATTGAAAATTTCCGTAACGCATTGGCGATGTGCGAAACGGAGTATTTCAGTTGGCTTCAAGATGATGATTATCTGTTTCCAGGAACTGGTGAAGCCTTCAGTAAAGCATTCGCGCTTAATGATCAAGCTGTTGCAGTCATTGGCTATGCCTATCATGCCCGTGATATAGATCGTATTCGCGCCAATCAAACAACTCTTTGGGGACCTCCTGCTTTCCAGATGGATTTCGATTGTGGTACACCAATGGAAGTGTCTGTTGGTTGTCTGGTTCCCTGGCTCACCTTTTTTTGGCCTGGCTTCTCTCCTGTGGCTGCGTTCAAAACTCAGGCTTTGCTAGAAGTTATGAATGACGTGCCAGACTTTTATGGATGTTCGTCGTATCTATTCGAGCAATACGTCATTGCTTCACTGAATAAACTCGGTTCAATTGTTTACCTGCCTTCTGTGTTGGGCGTTCTACGTGATCACACCAGCCGAGTCACTGGATCTACTCACTACGATCCCGAAGCATGGCATGCGGCCTGGCTAGAATTGTATTCATATCTTGCTGAACTGATGCCCAAAGATACATCAGATATTGAACATTTTTTCTCAACTCGAATTAATGATTTTGACAACACGGAGATTTTGGATTTTCATTCATGTTTAATGTCGCGTAACGAGCATCCGTTGTCCCAGCTCCTTCTATCATGGCTATCTAAGTATCGCCATATTGATTTTCCCCAAGTCGAGGAGAATGCCAAGCCAGATGATAGTCAAACCTTTCTCAACAGATCACGCCGAGTAGCAAGGTTGCTTCTGCCGCCAATTCTCTATTCGCTTAAGCATCGCATTCATGCCCGTTTAGGTTAGATTTGATGACCGTCCAAATCTAAGCTCCACTCACTGCTGCTCAGTGCCGATTCCTCCTCGCCGATTCCCCCCGCAACCGACTGCAACTGAACCAGATGGCGACGTCACCTGCCCACTCTGGCCGCGCCGGTGCCATCGATCGGGGCGATTCACCTGAGGCGCTACCCCAGCAGACAGGCCACTAGTGGCGTCTGGATGGCCCAGCTCGGATGCTCTAGGTCCACAATGGATTTGGTGGCCATCACGCCACGGCCATACCGCCCCTCAAGCACGAGCGCATCCCGGCGCCAGCCGTGATCCACCCACTTCGATTCGATCGGCATTGTCAGGCCTGATCCCGCCTCTGTTGGGACCCGCACCGGGCTGAAGTCGATCTCATTGCCCGAATTGGGTAATTCCCCCGGCACCCCCACCCCACCCCTGGCGACTGGCTCCGGCTGGCGTTGCAAGGCGTGGGCAGGCCCTCCCCGCGCTTCACCGGCCTACATTGAAACGATCCACCAGGCTGGGGTGATGACCCTCTCCGCCGTCCCTGCTGCACTGGTAGCCACCTCTGGCGCCGATGGCCTTGCGCCACTGCGGTTTCCGCCTGAGCTGCGGATCACAGCTGAGCAGTTCGCCTGGGTCTGCGCCGAGAATCGTGAGGCGGTATTGGAGCTCGCTGCCGACGGCAGCCTGGTCGTGATCACGCCCACAGGCAGTGAAACAGGAGCCCGCAACACCCGGCTCGAAATGCGCTTGCTTCTCTGGGCTGATCAGCACGGCGGATGGAAGGTGTTCGGCAGCTCCAGTGGGTTCCATCTGCCCGACGGTTCGGTGCTGAGCCCCGATGCCTCCTTGGCAGCCCTCGATCGCTGGCAGGCGCTCAGCGCCGAACAGCGGCGTGGTTTCGCGCCACTCTGTCCGGATCTGGTGGTGGAGCTGGCGAGTCCCAGCGACGAAGGTCTACGCAGTATCGCGGCTTTGCGCCGCAAGATGGACATCTATCAACGCAATGGAGCTCGCCTCGGCTGACTTCTGCTGCCCGAGCAGCGGGCTGTGGAGGTGTGGCCAGCTGCTGGAAGCCGGCACCCCATTCCAGGGTCTCCAGCTTCAGATCGAGGAGATCTGGGCCGCCTGAACCAGCGCAGCGGGCCACCGCACAAACCCCACCACCAGCGCGATCAGCGCGCCGGTCAGCGTCAGCGCGGTGCGATCGAGACGGTCGCGGAACACTGGATGCCAGTTGGGTAATTCCACGGATGCCAATCACGGGGGTGCATGCGTACTATTGCTGGAGCGGTTCGGTCTGGTCTCGCTACGTTGATGGCACAAAACAATGGGCTCACTGCAAAGGACCCCTATCCCTGGCTGGATCAATCCGGCCTGGCGGCGCTGCTGGCCGGTTCCCTGCTCGTCCTGATCACGTTCTTCACCTCCTACAGCCATGTCAACATCCCCGCCCATGCCAGCATCGCGGTCAATCAGCAAATCGGAATTCCTCTCCTCCTTGCCGCCCTGGCGGCGCTTGTTGGCGAGGTTAAATTGGCATCCAACAATCGATGCGCAGATCAACGCGATCGAATCGAGGCAAGAATCCGAGCGACTGAGGAACGAAACTGCTCAACTCAAGCTCGAGAATGCACAGCTCGCCGCGCTCGAATCCAAGCTCGACTTGCTGCTGCTCAGTGCCGATTCCTCCTCGCCGATTCCCCCCGCAACCGACTGCAACTGAGCGAAACACTGGCCCTGCTGCTGGAGGATCTGGATTTTTCAGGGTTCCGTTGATACCCCATCACCGCCAGCGCACCGCTGCGTCGACGCTGCTCCCTTCTACGTAACGCAGCCCCAGCAGCCGCTTCCAGACCATCGGCCTCTGCTGTTTTCAGCCGGCCTGGGCAAGGCCGATCGCCACCGGCAAATCTGACCATTATTATGGCCACATTCCATGTGGTTGCGCCGTGGTGGATGCTGTTTCCCTTTCTGATGCGAAATCGCGCTTTGCCCATCTGGTTCAGGCGGCAGAAGCTGGGCAAGTGGTGCACATTTCAAGGCACGGCAAGCCCGTGGCGGCGTTGCTCTCCGAGCAGGCCTACACTGCATTGCATCAACTGGAGTGCAGCCAGGCCCTCGGCGACGCCATTGATCGCTGGCGCCGGGCGGGTCGCTCTGGTTGCTACGAAGACTGGCCGTTGGCCTCAGATCCATCCACGGATCAGGAGGTGGCCTCGTGGCGTGATCTCACCCCGGGCCGGACTGTGGAACTGTGATACGTGTTTTGCTCGATACCAATGTGCTTTCTGAACCCCTGCGGGAGCACCCCACATGGATAGGGGGTATGGGCATTCCAGTCCTCACGAAGGCGGGGGGTTTGCGGGGTCGATGGCAGAAGGGGGTGGGGGGTCTGGATTGCCCTTTGGCCAGCGATCAGCTCACCTAGCCCTGCTGGACCAGGCTGGCGTGATGACCCTCTCCGCCGTCCCTGCTGCGCCGGAAGCCACCTCTGGCGCCGCAGTTCGCCCTGGTCTGCGCCGAGAATCGTGAGGGGGTACTGGAGCTCGCTGCCGACGGCACTGGCAGGCGCTCAGCGCCGAGCAGCTGGGATTTTCAGCGATTCGAAGGGATCGCGATGTTGGAAGCGGACCCGGAATATCCTGGTCTGAAGCAGCTGCAGCCTTAAACCAGCTGAATGCGTTGCGCGAGCTGCTGAAAGTAGCTTTGTGACCAGATTTCCAGTGGCTGAGGATCCACAACGAAGCGCTCAATGTCCTGGCGGGCGTTCAGCACATCGAGCCCAGCGATTCTATTCGTGAGCAGCATCTGCAGGTTTTCAGCGCTGAAGTCCTCTTCCTTCGGCCAGTGGCCACTCTGCCGCATGCGCTCCGCCAGGTGCTCCAGATGCAATGGGATGCCGCCGCGCACATACCACTCGAAATCAAACCAATCGCGGCCTTTCACGCGTTGCTTCCACTGGCGAAAAAGCAGCTCATGCATCTTTCCCGCAAACAGATCAGCAAGCGAAAAGCACTTCACGTAGCAGGAGAAAGGCTGCAATAGCAGCTGCTCCTCCGTCTGAAAGCCAAGGGGTGGGTCAGTGTCGACCTCCAGCTTGATCTTCACGGAGGCAGAACCGGCAAAGGATATCTGCACCATCGTGGTGCTGGGCTTAAGAAACGCAGACACGATGGCAGTTCGGTTTGTTTTTTGTTTCTCTCGGATCTCCACCGGGATGCCCAGCGCTGCAAACTCCTCGGCAAGACCCTGCAGGTAGGGCTGCAGGGCAAAATCTGGATTCGGTTGCAACAGGGAGAAGTCGAGATCCTCTGAAAATCGCGGTAACTGCTGAAAAATGCGCAGGCAAGTGCCTCCATAGAAGGCTGCCTTGCCAAAGAATCCCCGCCGTACCAACCCCGCCAGAGCCACCTCCTGCAGCACCTCCCGCAGCGCCTGGCTGCGCTCGGTGTCGCTGGCCTGCGGCACTCGCTTCAGCATCTGCTCCAGTGCGGGATTGAGCTGGGTCTTTGCCATCAACCCTGATCCTGTTGCATCATCTCGATCACCTTCAATAGTGTGCGCAGATAGCGCTGCTTGAACCCCGCGCTGAGGCAAAGGCGCAGCTCGTCCAGGCTGAGATCGCACAGCAGATCGGTATCCAGCCGGAGATCGCGCAGCAGCCAGTCGCGCATCGCTGAGCGCGAGAGCGGCGGCAGCTCCCGGCTCAGCACCAGCCGGTCGCACAGCGCCTTGGTGGGGCTCGCGAGCAGAAACCTCTCCCCAGCTGGGCCCTCTCCAAGCTGCTGGCCGATCGCATAGAAGCGCAGAGGCAGATGACTGTAGGAAAACCGCCCCAGGCTGTTGGTGAAGTTGCGGCTCGGCTTGACTGTCGCCGATGTGACCTCAGCCACTCCTTCGGGAATCATGCCGTGAAGAGCCAGGGCATAGTCGAGCGACACGTAGGAGGGGCCATAGAGATGGTTGGCCACCAGGGGCAGGCAGACGGGTGTGGAGCGCAGCGGCGCTCCCGTGAGATACAGGCCCCGTCGCAGCGGCTGCAGGGCTCCCTCCCGTAGCCATTCACTCACTTTGTCGTTGGGGCGCCGGTAGGGGCTGAGCACCTCATCCAGGGCCTCGCGGGCCAGCGGCACCGCTCCAAACCGGCGCAGTGGATGCACCAATCTGTCTGTTTTCAAAGAGATCATCGGAATTGTTCCGATCTTAGCCGTGCCACTGGGGTCAGCCCAGCAATCGGATGCCCCGCTGCCCGCCCCCGCGGTCTCACGGCCCTGCGCAGCAAGTTGGCCGTTTGCCAGGCCAATAGCGAAACAAGCCCAGCGGGCCACAGAGGCGGAGCAGGCACCGCAGATCATCAACCGCTTCTGCCCGGCGAGGCCCCCTTTGGCTGTTTCGCTATTGGCTTCTTCACCTCCCATAGCCATCTCGACATCCCCGCTTACGAGAGCGTCGCGGTCAATCAGCAAATCGGAATTCCTCTCCTCCTTGCCGCCCTGGCGGCGCTTGTTGAACCTTGATCTTGTGGCCATCAGGCCACCGCCCTGGCAGGCTGCTAGCGTGATATCAGCACTTGTTTGATCCATGGCCCAGTTGCTGGTGCGCCACCTCGAGCCGGCAGTCAAGGAAGCCTTGCAGCGCCGCGCCCGCCGCCACGGTCTCAGCATGGAGGAGGAGGTGCGCCAGATCCTCGGCAAGGTTGTCCAGGAAGAATCCGGGATGACGGTCTCTGCAGGGCTGGGTTCCGCCATCGCGGCACTCTTTGCCGATGTGGCCTTGGAGCTGCCGATCCCCGAATGGCGTGGTGAGCAGCCCCAGGCCGCCCTCCTGGAGCCGTGATCCTGCTGGATACCAACGTGGTTTCGGCCTTGATGCAGAAGCATCCGGACCCCGCTGTGGTGCAGTGGCTTGATCAGCAGAGCGCCGCTGAGATCTGGTTGCCCAGTGTGGTGGTGTTCGAGCTGCGCTACGGGGCGGCGATCCATCCCGATCCAGGCCGCAGGCGCCTCCTGCAGGAGGGTGTGCAGACCCTGCTTGATCAGCTGATCGCGGAACGGGTTGCCCCGCTCGATGCCCTTGCCTCGCAGCGGGCCGCTCTCCTGGCGGCCGCCCGCCGCGCCAACGGCCGCAGCATCGATCTGCGCGACACCCTGATCGCCGGCATCGCCCTCGCCCGCGAAGCTCAGCTGGCGACCCGCAACCTGCGCCACTTCGATGACACCACGATCAGCCTGATCAATCCCTTCGCTGGCTGAACGGAAGGCTTCGCTTTGCAACCTCAAGGCACCACGAATCCGCAATTCCACGGATGCCAGCCCCATTAATACATGCGTTCTATTGCCTGAGAGGTTTGGATCGCGCTCGCTACGGTGATGTCAGAAAGCAAGGATCTCACTACAGAGGAGCAATCGCCGTGGCTGGATCAATCCGGCCTTGCGGCCTTGCTAGCCGGCTCATTGGTTGTCCTGATCACCTTCTTCACCTCCTACAGCCATGTCGACATCCCCGCCCATGCCAGCATCGCGGTTGATCAGCAAATCGGAATTCCTCTCCTCCTTGCCGCCTTGGCGGCGCTTGTTGGCGAGGTTAAATTGGCATCCAACGCTCGATGCGCAGATCAGCGCGATCGAATCGAGGCGAGAATCCGAGCGGCTGAGGAACGAAACCACACAGCTGTAGACGAAGTCGGCCGGAGGCCAAAGAACGAATCCGAGCAGCTGAAGAACGAAACTGCTCAGCTCAACATCGAGAACAGACGGCTCGCCGCGCTCGAATCCAAGCTCGACTCGCTGTTGCTCAGTGCCGATTCCTCCTCGCCGATTCCCCCCGCAACCGACTGCAACTGAGCGAAACCTTGGCCCTGCTGTTGGAGGATCTGGGCTTCTTCAAGTGAGGTCACATTTCAAGACCCGCTCACCCCTCCCTGCGGTGCCTCTTGTAAAAGCGCATCACCGCCAGTGCCACGCTGCGGGAGTCATGGCGCAGCGTGGCGCTGGGGCGGGCGCCCTGCAGGGGGGCAAGCATCACTTCGTAGCCTTGGCTGCGCAGGGCTCGGGTGTCGCAGGTCACCGGTTCGGCGCCGCGCAGGCGGTAGTTGTGCACCAGGGCGGTGTTTTCCAGCTTTTCCTGGGCCAGCACGCAATCAAACAGCCGCCGCTCCACCCCCAGGGTGGCCAGTTGGGCCTCGATCGCCCGCAGATGGCCGCCCACATCCAGCCCATCGGTTTCGCCGGGCTGGGTCATCAGGTTGCAGATGTAGAGCCTGGGGGAGCGGCTGCGGCTGATGGCGGTCACCAACTCCGGCACCAGCAGATTGGGCAGTAGGGAGGTGTAGAGGCTGCCCGGCCCCAGCACGATCAGGTCGGCGTGGGCGATCGCCTCCAGGGCCTTGGGGAGGGCCGGGGGCCGCTCCGGCGTGCAGCCCAGGCGCACGATCGGGCTGGTGGCCTTGCCGATGGTGGATTCCCCCTCAATCCGTTCGCCGTTTTCCAGTTCGGCCCAGAGGCGCACATCGGCATTGGTGGCCGGCACCACCTGACCCTGCACCGCCAGCACCCGGCTGCTGGCGGTGATCGCCGATTCCAGGTTGCCGGTGATGGCCGTGAGGGCCGTGAGGAAGAGGTTGCCGAAGCTGTGGCCCTCCAGGCCGCTGCCGGTCTTGAAGCGGTATTGGAAGAGCCGTGTCAACAGCGGCTCCTCCCGGGAGAGGGCCGCCAGGCAATTGCGGATGTCGCCGGGGGGCTGCACCCCGAACTCCCGCCGCAGCACGCCGCTACTGCCGCCGTCATCGGCCACGGTCACGATGGCGGTGATGTTGCCGCTATAGCGCTTCAGGCCGCTCAGCAGCGTGGCTAACCCTGTGCCGCCGCCGATCGCCACGATGTTGGGGCCACGATTGAGCCGCCGCTGGGCCACCAGGGCATCCACCAGCACCGTGTCCTTTTCAGGGGCCAGGGCCTGCTGGATGGTGCCAAAGCTGCGGCTCTGGCCCAGCCACACCAGGGCGCCGCCGATCACCAGCACCAGTGGCCCGGTGATGCCCCGCGGCATCACCTGGGTGACGCGGGCCAGCAACCACTTGATCGATTCCAGCGTCCAGTAGATCGGCTGCAGATCGGCCCACACCGCCGCCCCCAGCAGCGCCAGCAGCAGGCCGATGCCGGAGGTGAGCATCCAGCGCTTCACCACCAGGCCGGGCTGCAGCCAGCGCACCGCCCGCCTGGAGCGGTTCACCAGATCCCGCTGGCGCCTCTCACCTCGACCGAGCCACTCCGGCCGGCCGGTCCGGCGGGAGTCCTGGGGAGCGGTGCCTCGGCGCGGCAAGGTGATGGCGCCGGAGCGCCGCATTGGTGAAACCAACTCTACGAACGAACACCAGGGGATGAAACGGGCAGGATGGGGAGCGTTGACCCCGAAGTGCCTCTCCGGACGTGGCCGCTGCTCCCCCTCCTCCGCACTCCGGGGACGATGCCACCATGCCTGCCAGCGCCAGGGCGGCCAACGCAGCTGAGGCGACCACAACCCTCCCCGAGGCCATGGCGGAGAAGGTGCCGGAAAGGGTGGCCGAGATGCGGGCGCTGGGGGTGCGCTGGGGGGAACGCACCGTGCTCGATGCCGTGGATTTGCGCCTCCTGGCCGGTGAACGATTGGTGGTGGTTGGCCCCTCCGGCGCCGGCAAATCCACGATCCTGCGGCTGCTGGCCGGGCTGCAGCTACCCACCAGCGGGGAGCTGTTCATCCACAGCAAACCCCAGACCTACCTTCGTCTCGACCAGCGCCATCCCCCCGATGTGCGCCTGGTGTTCCAGAACCCCGCCCTGCTCGCCTCGCTCACCGTTCGCGAGAACGTGGGTTTTCTGCTCTATCGCTACAGCCGGCTCCCAGACGCGGAGATTCGCCGCCGGGTGAGCCGGGCCCTGGAGGCGGTGGGGCTCTATGGCATCGAGGATCGACTGCCCGGCGAGCTGAGCGGCGGCATGCAGAAACGGGTGAGCTTCGCCCGGGCCCTGATCGATGACCCGGCCGCAGTCGATGGCCGTTCGCCGCTGCTGCTCTTCGATGAACCCACCGCCGGCCTGGATCCGGTGGCCTGCACCCGGGTGGAGGATCTGATCGTGCGCACCACCGAACTCACCAATGCGGCCGGTGTGGTGGTGAGCCACGTGATGAGCACGATCGAGCGTTGTGCTGAACGGGTGCTGCTCCTCTACGACGGCCAGTTCCGCTGGGACGGAAGCCTCGCCGACTTCCATCGCACCGACAATCCCTATGTGACCCAATTCCGGAGCGGTAGTCTGCGCGGACCGATGCAGCCGGCCGAGCTCTGAGCCCATGCGCCGCACTGTCCGTGAGGCACTGGTTGGTTTTTCCCTCGTGGCTGCTGTGGCCGGAGGATTTGGTCTGTGGTTCTGGCTGAAGGGAATCTCCCTGGCACGCAGCAACTGGACGATTCAGGCCAGCTTCCAGGATGCGGCCGGCCTGGCCACCCGCTCCCCCGTTTCGTTCCGCGGGGTGCTGGTGGGCCGGGTGCGTTCCATCAAGGTGAACGACCGGGAGGTGCTGGCTGATCTGGAGATCACCGACCCCACCCTGCGCCTGGCCCGGCCGGTGATGGCCCGGGTTGGGGCGGCCTCCCTGCTGGGGGGTGATGCGATCGTGTCGCTGCTGAGCGCCGGTCCTCCCCAGTCCCTTGGAGGTCCAGGACCCCTCGATCGGGGTTGTGACAACACCCGCATGGTTTGCAACAGGGGCAAGGTCCGCGGCATTGAGGCCCCCACCCTCGATTCGGTGACCACCACCATGCAGAAGCTGCTCGACCAAGCGGACCAGGAGCGCTTGGTGAAGCGCCTCGCACAGGCCACCGACGCCTTTGACAAGACCGCCGAAGAGACCAAAAAGCTCGCCGTTCAGGGCCAGGCGTTTATGGGTGATGCCGAGAAGCTCGTGAAGGGGCTGAACGGTGTGGTGGGTAAGAGCGATCCGATCGTCCAAAACATCACCGCCGCCAGCGTCGATGCCCGCCAGGCCAGCCGCTCGGTGAAACAACTCGCCGGCCGGCTCGACCAGGCCAAGACCGTGAACGATCTGCAGGCCACCCTGGCCAATGCCCGCCAGCTCACGCAGCGCTGGGAGGCGGTGGGGGGCGATGTGCAGAAACTCACCGGTGACCCCTCCTTCTTGGCCGGCATGCGCAGTGTTTCGGTGGGTCTGGGCCGCTTCTTCGATGATCTCTATCCCGGCACGGCTCCGGCTGGCGGTGCCTCGGCCGGTCGCCGCGAAGGCAACCGTTCTCGTTCCGGCGAGGCCGGCGGATCCCCCCCTGGCAATGCGACCGGAGGCGGCTCCAGCCGTCGCGAAGGGTCCGAGGCCCAGGCCGTGGATTCAGCCAGGCCGGCGGCCACTCGTGCCCGCCCTCACCGCCCTGATCCCGCCGACCGCTTTGCGCCCCGCACCAAGGCGCCAGCCATGCCGGTGCCCGCCTACGGCTACGAGCTGCCCGCTCCCTGATCCGCCGCAGCGGTTCATCGCCGCTCGATCAGGTCCGTGATGACCCCAACCGGGGTCGGGTGGCTTCAGAGCCCCGCCACCGCCTCCAGGGCGATCGCGGCAATCGCCTGGTCGCTGGCCTTGGGCAGTTGCACGTAGCGGCCGCCGGCGGCCTCGGCGAGGTCTTTGCCCATGCCGCTGCCGATGAACTTGCGCTCGGTGTCGATCACCAGCAGCTTGATGCCCAGGGAGCGGTAGCGGCTGGCCACCTGCTTCACCTCCTCCTTAAGGTCCACCGGTTCCTCCCCCTCCAGCTCGGGCTGACCGAGGGAGCGGGAGAGGGGCACGTTGCCGCGGCCATCGGTGATCGCCACCACCACCACCTGGCCCAGGTCGCCGCTGGCCAGGGCGTTGGCCCCCACCCGGGCGGCCTGGGTGAGGCCGTGGGCCAGCGGTGAGCCGCCGCCGCAGGGCATCGATTCGAGTCGGCGGCGGGCAGCGGTGATCGAGCGGGTGGGGGGCAGCAACACCTCAGCCTGCTCACCGCGGAAGGGGATCAGGGCGACTTCGTCGCGGTTTTCATAGGCCTCGGTGAGCAGCCGGATCACGGCCCCCTTGGCGCTCTGCATGCGGTTGAGGGCCATCGAGCCGCTGGCATCCACCAGGAAGATCACCAAGGCGCCGGCCTTGCGTTGCAGCTGCTTGACCCGCAGGTCGCCGTCCTCCACGATCACCTTGCGGTGGGGTTCGCGCTCGCGGCGGGCTTTTTGGTAAGGCGCCGCAGCCCGCAGGGTGGCGTCCACGGCGATGCGGCGCACGGGCCCCCGGGGCAGCATCGGTTTCACGTAGCGCCCGCGGGAGTCGCTGAGCACCACGGCGCGGCTGCCGCTGCCGCCGGATTTCGCTTTGGCGGCGCCGAACAGCAGCAGATCGGGGTCGATGGCGGTGGCCTCCGGATCCAGCAGGAACTCCTCGGGGACCTGGGGGGGCGCCTGATCCTCGGGGGTGTCGTCCTCCGGCTCGTCCGGCTCGTCCGGTTCGTCGTCGTTGTTGTTGTCGTTGTCGTCGCTGTTGTCGTCCTGGTGGTCGTCGAGCTGCTCCTCGTTTTGAGGAGATTCAGAATTCTCGGGCGGTTCGGGCTCCTTAGGCGGCTGTTCGCCCTGGGGCGGCGGAGGCGGTGGGGGTTCGAGGGGCTGATTGGGATCGGGCGGCGGCAGCTGCAGGGCCCGCGGCGCGATCACCAGCCGCACCGCCACCTGGAGATCCTCGGCCTCCACTTGGTCACGGCCGCTCAGGGCGGCGTGGGCCCGGGCCACCCGGACGGCGTAGAGCTCGCTGCGGTGGCCCTCCACGCCGCCACGAATCGCCTCGTTCACCAGGTAGGCGATCTGCTCGCGGCTGATCTGCACATCCGGTAACCACTGACGGGCCAGCAGCAGCTGGGTGGCCAGGCCGTCCGTTTCCTCCTGGAAGCGGACCCGAAACGCCTCCACCGATTCGCCGTGGTCGAGGGCGGAGCGGGTGATCGCTACCCGCTGCTCCACATCCAGCAGCTGGTTGGCCGAGAGGGCGATGGCGAAGCGATCGAGCAGGTGGTCGCGCACCGCCCCCTCCTCGGGGTTGTAGGTGGCGATCAGCAGGCAGCGGCAGGGGTGGGAGAGGCTCAGACCCTCGCGCTCGATCCGGTTGTCGCCCGACCCCACCGCCGCAAGGAGCAGGTTGGTGATCTGGTCGTCGAGCAGGTTGAGTTCATCGATGTAGAGCACGCCCCGGTGGGCTTCCGCCAGCAGGCCCGGCTGGAACACCGGCGCCCCGGCGACCAGGGAGGCGGCCACATCCACCGAGCCCACCAGCCGGTCTTCGGTGACCCCCAGCGGCACCTGCACAAAGGGGGCCGGTTCGACCCGGGTGGGCAGCAGGGCCGAGCGGTCGGCGCCGCTGGCATCGCCCCCCAGCTCGGTGATGCGCCGGCGGATGGGGGCATCCCAGTCGTCCGGGCGGCTGGGGTCGACGTGGAGGGCGGTGGCGGCGCTGCCCAGATCCAGGCTGTCGATCGGCGGTAGCAGGGCGTGGAGCCCCCGGGCCAGCACCGATTTACCGGTGCCCCGCCCGCCGGCGATCACCACCCCCCCCAGGCCCGGATCCACGGCCGCCAGCAGCAGGGCCAGCTTGAGGGTGCCGTGGCCGGTGATCGCCGCCAGGGGGAAGGCGCGGGCGGCCTGGTCGGAGGCTCCCACGGCTGGGGTGGCGCTGCCGGTGCTGCTGGCGACCATGGGGGAGCGGAAGACCCTCGAATTGGGCAGTCTTGCCGATCACGGCCAGAGCGGCCTCCTTCCGCTCTCCTTCCGCCCTTCGCTCGGACCGATCGACCGCGGCTGTCGACTCGGGTGGGGACCCGGGGAGCCGCAGGCCGAGGCACCTTGGCCATTTGCAGTTAAGGGCACCTCGAAAAATCACCTATCGAGAGAATTCGTTCTCAAGTTGGGGCTGATGCGGGAATGAGTCTCAATTGCTGCATCCCGCTGGAACTCGAATTTTCGAGGCACCTTGGCCATTTGCAGTTAAGTTAATGGATAGAAGGCAAATAACGAAGCGGCGTGAAATCCAGCCCCTCAATCTGGATCCTGGAGGACGATGAGGCTCTGTGCGGCCTCCTGAAGTCCCGTTTCGACGCCCTTGGGTGGAGCAGCACCAGCTTCCATCGGCCCCGCAGCTTTGAGCTGGAGCTGGCTACCGACACCCCCACCCTGCTGCTCCTCGATGAGATGTTGCCGGATCGACGCGGCGTGGAGCTGTTGTCCGGCCTCCGCCTGAAGGGGCACCGTTTTCCTGTGGTGATGCTCTCTGCCCTCCAATCGCCGGAGGATCGCATCGCCGGGCTTGAGGCCGGCGCCGATGACTACCTGGGCAAGCCCTTCTCGTTCCGTGAACTCCAGCTGCGGATCGAGCGGCTGCTGGCGATCGATACCGGCTCTCTCGATGCCAGGGTGCCGCCCCCGGCCCAGGAATGCTTCCGGATCGGCGTCCTCCATTTCGATGGACTGCGCGCCCAGCTCACGTCGGTCGACGGCACGGTGACCCGCCTCAGCCGTGGAGATGCCGCCCTGCTGCAAGCCCTCTTCCGGCGTCCGGGGGAGGTGGTGGGTCGCCAGACCCTGGGCCGCATCTCGGGCAGTCTGGTGGATGTGAGCCATAGCCGCAGTATCGATGTGCGGCTCAGTCGCCTGCGGCGTCTGCTCGGGGATCTACTGCAGCAAGGCGATGCCATCGAGGCGATCCGGGGTCAGGGCTACCGCCTTCAGGCGCCGGTCGAAGCCGCCGAGCCCCTTGTCAACTCCTGATGCACCTTCCGGTCTTGCCGGGTTTGATCGGCAGGACTGGATCGATCTGCTCAGCTCCCTGGCCGCGGGGATCGGCGTCAGCTTCGGGTTGCTGGTGTTGCTGATGCGCACCGTGCTGGAGCCCCAGCTGGTGGATGAGAGCGTGCGGCGAATCAACCGCAATGTGCGCCTGGTGGAGGAGGTGCTCACCCGAATCCCGGTGGCAGAGTTGCCGGATGGTGTGGTGGTACGAAGCGAGCTGGCGGGTCCCGAGAACAAGGCCCAGCGTTTGTCTGATTTCGACCGCGAGGTGAGCGATGAACTGAGCCGTCGCGAGGGGCTGGTCCGGGAGATCCGCCGCGACCGCCCCCCCCTGGAGGATCCCTGGGGTGGGTATTGGATCCAGCTCCGCCTGCCGGATCAACCCTCCCGCCTCTGGCTCTATCAGCCGGAGCGGCTCAGCAGCCTGAGTGTGTGGTACCTGCCGATCCTGCGTTCTCTGGCGTTGCTGCTGGGCACGGGTACCGGCATCGTGGTGTTCCTGCGCCGTCAGGTGGAGGTTCCATTCCGGCGGGTGATGCAGGCGATCCCCGACACCTCCCTGCCCCCCCTCGCCCTGTTGCCGGAACAGGGGGTGGCACCCTTGCGCACGCTCACCCTGCGGATCAATCGCCTGCTCGAGCGCCTCAACGGCGTGGCAGACGACCGGCGCGGCCTGCTGCGGGGGCTGGCCCACGATCTGGGGGGGCCCCAGGCCCGGCTGATGCTCCAGGCTGAGATCCTCCAGGAGTCGTTGGAGGGTGCACCCCGCCAGGTGGTGGATTCGATGCTGGAGGAACTGCGGCAGCTGGCCGCGATCACCGCCCAGCTTGGCGTTCTGGCCGATCAGGAGCTGCCGGCGGACAGCCACGAGCCCATCAGCCTCGATGATTTCTGCAAACGCCTGGTGGCTAGTTATCCAGCCAACGAGCGGCTCGTTCTGGCCGTTCCGCGGCTGTTTCTGTTCATCGATCTGGTGGGTTTGGAGCGCAGCCTCTGCAACCTGATCGATAACGCCCTTGAATACGGGCGGCCGCCGGTGACCCTCTCGGCCCTGCGACAGGGTTCCAGCTTGCGGATCCTGGTGGAGGATCGGGGTGACGGTCTGCGCAGCCCGACCCTGCTGACCATGCCCACCGGCTCGCGGGCCGACGATCGCCAGCGCCAGCACCACCAGGGCCTGGGCTTGCTCTTGGTGGACCGCTTCTGCCGCAGCCAAGGCGGTCGCCTGCTGCTGAGACGGTGCGAGGCTGGAGGCCTACGGGCCGAGATGCTGCTCCAGCCCACCCCGACCAATCCCCTGTTTCAGAATCTCTGATGATCCACCCCGATCGCCTGCGCTGGCTGGGTGTGATGTTGGGTTGCCGGCAGCGCCCGGCGGTTCCGGGCTGGCTGGCTCCCCGATCGGCTCTGGTGCTGCTCCTGGCGACGTTCCTCCTGGCCGATCCGGCCCGCTCCGCTGAGGTGCAGCTTCAATGCCAGGGCACCCTGCTGGAGGCCAGGGGCAGTGCCGAGCGCAAGCGTCCGTTGGCTCGCATCGCCTTCTCCCTCAACCTGGAGGCCGAGGCACCCACGGCCGATGGCGCCCTCGCCCGCCTGCAGGCCCGGCTGGCCGCGGTGCGGTCGGCCCTGCGGGCCTTGGGGGTCGAGGGGCTGGAGGTGGGTTCCCCCTCCACGTGGGCCAGGCCGGCGGAACCGGGTCGGCCCGCCCTGGTGCAGGCCAACCTGCCGGTGGCCGGCAAGCTGGCGGGCCCGCAGCTGCAGGGGCTGATCCGCCGGGTCGGCGCCCTCCCCGGGGTGCGGCTGGCGCCCGTGAGCCCGGAGGCCGACCCCGCCGGAGCGGAAGCCTCCCGCCAGGCCCTGCTGGCAGCCGCATTCCAGGATGCGGAGACCCAGGTGCGACCGCTCGCCCAGCTGATCGGCAGGACCCGCCTGGTGCCCCTGCAGATTCAGGTGGAGGGAGGCGGAGGCCCCGTGATGATGCGGGCGGCCATGGCCGAGGCCGCGCCGCCGCCCTTCGATCCGGCTGAGTTGCCCAAGCCCACCGATCGCCTGGCCATGCTGGTGCAGTTCTGCGCGGTTCAGAACCGGTTCTGAAGCGCAGCGGAAACCGGACTGAGCCTCGCCGCGATCGAGGCCAAGATGGCCCTTCACAAGCAGCCACTCTGCCCTCGGCAAGCGGCTTCAGGCCTTTGGGAGCAGCGTGGCCACCGCCGACCTGGTGCGCAGCTTCGACCTCAAGGATCTGGTGCGCCCCGACTGGCCGGCCCGCCTGCCGGTGCGCTGCCCCGAGGGTCCCGACACCGGCGGGAACCCCTTCAGCCGAGCAGAACCCAGAGGCCCTTGCAGCCCAGATGCAGGGCCTGGTCGGTGCCGAGGTTGTAGAGGCCGCGGCACTTACACCAATCGATCAGGCCATGGGCCAGGAATTCCGCCAGACCCAGCCAGGCGTTGCCGCTGATCAGCGCCACCGCCAGGGCATGGGTGCCGACATGGCCCGCCAGCCAATAGGGCCAGGCGATTCCTTCCACCTGGTTGCCTGGACATTTGCCTAGGGCGATCTTGTCGCTTTGGAGCGGAAAGTCGCAGAGGCAATGGCCGAAGCAAAGCACCAAGAAGAGGGGCAGACCACTGAATCCCAACAGGGCCATTGAACAGCTTTTAGCAAAACTTTGTGTCAGGTCATCCTAATCCTCGTCCGCAGGCTGGGAATTGTCTTGGATCACACCCCCACCGCCGCTGAGGCCCAAGGCCCCGACCACCGCACTACCCCCCCCCCGATCCCCCGATTTCGCGAGCGTGGAGCCCGCTGCTGCCGCCGAAGCTCGCCGATCCCTTCTGGCTGCTGGCCTTCACCGGGGCCTTCTGCACCAATGGCTGCCTGGCCCAGCTGGCGTTGCTACTGCTGCTCCTGGCGGCAGCGCGCGAACCCCAATCGGTGTGGCATCAGGCCCGCCGCCTGCTGGTGCGCCGCTGCTCGCGGCTGGTGGTGCTGGGGCGGGTGCTGCTGCTGGCGCCGCTGCTGGCGATGGGGTTTGCGGTGAGCGCCCGGCGCACCACCCTGCCGCCCCGGCAGGAGCCGGTGCTGCCATAGGGGGACCCTCCCTATCCCTCAGCCCGCCCCGATCTCCTCCAGATCGAACACCAGCCCCGGAAACAGGGGCGCCCCCTCCAAACGGTCGGCGGGCTCGATCCGGCTGGGACTCTGGGCAGGGCCTGCCAGCGGAAACCGGTGGAGCTGCGCCTCACCCTGGCGGAGCGCCTGGCTGCCTTTGCGCCCATGGAGGGCGAAGCCACCGAAGTGATGGCCTGGGATCCCGTCGGGGCGGAAGCCAGCGAATGACACCGGAGCGCACCCTGGTGGCCTGGGCTCCCGATCGGGGCGATGTGATCTGGATCGACCACAACCCCCAGGCCGGCAGAGAGATGAAGGATCACCATCCCTTTGGTCGCCTTGAGGCCGACAAGCTGGAGCAGGTGATGGAGCGCCGAACCCCGCAGCGCTTCCAGGGGATCGGCCGTGATCGGTGATCACCAGGGTCTCGCCGCTTGCCCCACGGAATCGTATTGGTCATACTTATTTATTCGGTCCTATGGATCGTGTTGTCATGATCAGCCCATGATTAGCGAAGCCACGGCCGTCAGCTTCCGCCAAAACCTGGGCGACATGCTCAACCAGGTGCAGTACCGCCACGACAGCATCGTGATCAAGCGGGATGGCAAGCCCGTGGCCGCCTTGGTGGATGCCCGCCTGTTTGAGCGGATCCGCAGGCTGCAGGCGCGTTTCGACGGGCTGTGCGAGCGCATCGAGTCGGGATATGCCGAGGTTCCAGAAGCCGAGGGTCTGGCCGAGATTGACGCCGCCGTGGCGGCCAGCCGCGCCTGAGCGACCTCACGGATCGCGACGACCTGCCGGTGCTCGGCACGTTGCTGGCGACGCTACGGCTTGGCTTGGCCCAGACGCTGGTGACTGGCGACAAGGCCCTGCTGACCCTGCGGGATCGCTATCCCATCCGCACCCCCGCAGAGTTCTGGGCGGCGCATGGCGGCCTCTGAACGTGCCCCAGGGAGGCTGCGTCGCAACGCCAGCTCTGGATAGGCGGCGTCATCACTGGTGATGCGGCACCCAGAGGCTCAGGCCAACTCCAGGCCTAGGTACTCCACGTAGGGCTGGACGTCCCGGTCGCTGAACAGCAGCGGCAGGTTGGCCTCGTAGCCCTCAGGCTTCTGCGAAGCAGTTGCAGGCCGTGGCGATGATCCCGTCCATCGTCTTGCGCACGGTGATCCCCTTGCGGCGCAGCTGCCGGACGTTCTCCGCTGCTTCCAGGCGTTGCTGCCGCCGAGCATCGGCAGCAGGGCCAGGGAGCGGAACAGCTGTCGGGCGGTGGCGACATCCTGGTCGGTGCGGAACCCTTGCATCACCTCCACCAAAACGAGGTCGCCGATCGCCAGCGGCGTCGCCCCGAGCAACCCATCCAGCCGCTCCACCTCTGGGGTGCTCACCCCATGGAAGAAGTCGATCCAGACCGAGGAGTCAACAACGATCACGCCTGCAGCTCGCCAATCGCGTGATCCAGGCGCTGGGTCTACAGATCACCCTCCCAGGCCAGGCGCCCGCGGAAGGCGCGGATCTCCCCCTGCTGCTGCAGGTTGACCAGGGTGCGCAGAGCCAGCTCCACGGCTTCTGCGCATGCTCAGACCCAGGGACGATGTTTAGAGCTTAGAGCGGTCATACACATCTGGAGGAGCTTGTCGCGGCGGCGGGGGGTCACGGCAGCGGCAGCCTCTGCAGGCCTTCAAAGCGTTCGAAATCGCGATCGAAACTCACCAGTCGCCAACCATTGGCGATCGCCAGGGCCGCCAGATAGGCATCGCTGCAGAGCCGGGCCGGCAGTTCAGCGCCACGCAACAGGTGGTGAAACACTTCCCAGCCGTCGTGCTCCGGCTCGGCCAGCTGCACGCCAGGCTGCTGGCAGAGGGCTTCCAGCAGGGTGGACGCTTCTGCAGCGTTCTTGACGGCCGGGCCCATCAGTTTCGGCTGGCAGACCAGGCGCACCAGCCCCAGGGCGGTGACCGTGCAGAACAGCACTTGGTCAGCGGCCTGCTGTTCCCAGTACTGAACAGCGTGCTGGTGGTGGATGTGGTCGGGCCAGGTCAACGCCAACCAGACATTCAGATCCGGCAGGTCGGCGGCGGTGCTCATGGATCGAGCAGCTCGAACAGGGCGGCATTGCTGAGCTGGGGGTCCTCGATGGCCACGGGTCCGTCCAATCGCGGCAGCGTGGCCGCGGAGCGTGTCAGCCGGGCGCGGCACCAGCACCGTTGCGCCTCTGCTGGCGCTGGGGCGCAACTTGCGCTGCTGGTGATGTTTGTGCTGGCGGTGGCCTTGCCGCTGCTGCCGGCCAAGCTCGCCGATCCCTGCTGGCCGCTGGCCTTCTCCGGGGCCATCTGCACCAATGGCTTCCTGGCGGTGCTGGCGGTGCTGCTGCACGAGCCGCTCGGTGATGCCGTGCTTGAGCGCTTCTGCCAGGCGGCGCAACCGGCGCTGGCGGCCCCCACCGGCACGGAAATCCTGCGCCACGGTGGCCTTGTGATCAGGATCTGGCGGATGCCGCGGCGGCGGCCTTGCAGCGTTTTGGCTGCGGACGCAGGTGCCGCGGTTGTTCGTGGCCAACGATTTCAGCCGCACCGATCTGCGGGCGGCACTGTGAACCAGCCGGCCTGCAAGGTTCAGCCCTGCTGCCAGGGATTGAGCAACGCCACCCCGGTGGCCTCGAAGTCGGCCAGGTTGCGGGTCACCACCACCAGGCTATGCACCAGGGCCGTGGCGGCGATCAGGCCATCGCGAAAGGGTCGGGGGTCGGGAACATGCAGGGCGGCACTCCGCTGGGCCACAGCGCTATCCACCGCCAGAATCCGCCCCGCGAAAGCGGGCAGCACCGCCTGATCGAGCCATTGGCGCAACAAAGCGCCCTGGGCTGGATCACGGCGCTCCATCAACAGCACCCCCAGTTCCAGTTCGTGGAGGGTGATCGCGGAGATGAACAGCGCCGTGGCCTCCACCTGGTCGGCCCAGGCCGCCACCCCGGCATCCGCCTTGCCGGAGCGCACCTTGCGCAGCTCCGAAACCAGGTTGGTATCGAGCAGAAACATCAGGAGAGATCGGCTCCCCGGGCCAGCTCCGATGGCTGGATCAGGGGGAGCTCCAGATCCTCCACGCCGCTCAGGGCCAGCAGATCAGCGATCGAGCGCTCCTGACCCAGCAAGCGGCGGTAGTCCTCGATCGAGAGCAACACATGGGCGGGGCGGCCCCGGTCGGTGATGAACACCGGTCCCTGGCTGGCAGCGCGCTTGGCGCCGGCTGCGTCCTGGTTGAAGGCACGGCTGGTGATGGTCACGACCATGCGGATCAGAGCCGAATCAATTCAAGATAGCAACATTGCTACTTGAAACGGACTGATCCGAGGCATGGATAAACAATGATGTGCAGTGCCTTCGAGCTGCTGGAGGCTCTGGGGCGCAACTGAACACCTTGGCCCCAGCCTGCCGGAGCTGCTCCTAACCTCAATTCATCGCGGCGAGGCCAACCATGGCGAGCGTGCAGGAGATCCGCCAGCGGTTGCGCAGCCAACGGATCGATGTCTTGCGCAGCCGCATCGAGCCCCTGCTGGCCGGACGGGCTGGAGCGGAGGTGTGGCTGTTTGGCTCCCTGGCCCGTGGCGACTGGGATGCCCGCTCGGATGTTGACCTGCTGGCGGTGGCGCCGGATCAGAGCGCCGCTGATCAGCTGGCCGAGGCCCTGCTGGGAACGGGCCTGGCCGACGACGTGATCGGCCTCAGCCAGGGCCGCTGGCTGCAGCGTCAGCGGGGCGACGATCCCTGGTGGCGGGGCATCTGCCGCGATGCGATCCGGCTTCAGCCGCTTCCGAGGCCATGACGGTCCGTCTGCACGCCTGGCTGCGTCAGGCCCACAGCGATCTGGCCATGGCGGCCTATGCCAGTGAGGGAGGCTTCCATGCCCAGGCCTGCTACCACTGCTGCCAGGCCGCCGAAAAGGCACTCAAGGCCTTGCTGCTGGCTCTTGGTCAGGAGCCGGAGCGAACCCACTCGATCGAGCGGTTGCTCGGTGCCCTGGAGCTGCTTGGCATCGAGACCGCCCCGCTGCGCCAATTGCCGCTCAAACCCCTGCAGCGGATGACCACCGCCAGCCGCTACCCGGATGGCGATGAGGCTCCGGTGGATCTGTTCGAAGCGAGGGATGGGGCGCTGGCCCTGGCGGTGGCGCGGGCCGTGGTGGGCTTCGCGGATCAGCAGCTTGGGGAGCTTGATGGGCCGCAAGCCACCTGATGCTCCTCATCGGGGCAGCTCCAGGAGACAACACCCCCCCGCAGGAGATCGAGGTTCGGGGCTGCGGCTACGAGCGCAGCTGCGGCAACACGAAGCCCGGTTCAAACGCCGCCAGTCCGTCCTCCAGAGCCAACTCGCCGCCATCCAGGCCCCGCCCCTCTCGGCGGCGGATCAGCGCCAGGGCCTGCCGGCCCTGAAGGCCGATCTGCTCAGCCAGATCAAGACGCAAGAAACCAGCCTGCTCAAGCAAGCTGGCCCGCGGGTGCCCACCGAGGTGCTGATCAAGGACAGCCTGCGGGTGCTGCTGCTGGCGCCGCTGATGGCGATGGGGTTTGCGGTGAGCGCCCGGCGCAGCACACCGCCGCCCCTGCAGGCGCCGGTGCTGCCGTAGGGGAGGGGGGGACTGGCTGCCACGGCAGGTTGGCTGCATCTCGCCTGGGCAGCCATATCAACCCAGGAAGAACCAGTGATGGGTCAACACCTGGACTAAGATTGCTTGCTGCCTGGGGCCCCTCCATGCGCACCGTCAATGTTCACGAGGCCAAGACCCAGTTTTCCAGGCTGATCGACGCCGCCCATGCCGGCGAAACGATCCTGGTAGCCAAGGATGGCAAGCCCTGGGTGCGGCTGGTGCCTCTGGAAACGGATCGGACCCGGCGGCAGCCCGGGCTGCTTCGGGGTCAGCTGCAACTCCCCCGGAATCGATGTGCTTCTCGCCCCTCTGCCGCCTGAGGAGCTCGACGACCTCGAAGCCCCGTTGCCGTCTTGATGGCCCCCTCGCTCCTGCTGGACACCCATGCCCTGCTCTGGTGGTTGGTGGAACCCGAGAAGCTCACCTCCCTCGCCCTAGCGGCCATCAACGATCCAGGGGCCAGGATCTTTGTGAGCCTCGATCCTGCGCTGGCGACCGGCGCTTCGGGGCGCTGAAGTCAAGGCGTCGCCATCGCCGCGACTGGCGGACTGCGCCCACCTGTGCAGCTTCCGCGCCGAGTACGGCAACAAGGCCCGAGCGGGAAGGCTTGAACAGGATGTTTAAACTGATGGGTCAACAACAGGGTTCCATGGTGGCTTCTTCGCGGCCCCGTCAATCGCTTCGGCGCTGGGGAAACTCACTCGGTGTGCGGCTACCGGCCGCTATCTCCCGCGAAGCGGGCCTCCAGGACAACCAGACCGTGGAGCTGACGGTGGTGGCTGAGGGGGTGCTGATCCGGCCGGTGGAGCCGCGCTTGACCCTGGCGGAGCGCCTGGCTGCCTTCGCGCCCATGGAGGGCGAAGCCACCGAAGGGATGGCCTGGGATCCCGTCGGGGCGGAAGCCATCGAATGACACCGGAGCGCTCCCTGGTGACCTGGGTTCCTGATCGGGGCGATGTGATCTGGATCGACCACAACCCCCAGTCCGGCAGGGAGATGAAGGATCACCATCCCTTTGTGGTGCTCTCCACCGCAGCTTTCCATCGGACGGTGGGCCTGGTTGTGGGCTGCGCGATGACCTCAGCCGCCTACAACCGAGGCTCCAGCTTGGCGGTCGATCTGGGGCCGATTCCTCAGCGGCCGGATGCCCACAGCTATGTCCTCTGTCATCAGATCAAGTCGTTCGACTGGAAAGCCCGCAGCGCCCGACCCCATCCGCTTGGTCGCCTTGAGGCCGACAAGCTGGAGCAGGTGATGGAGATCGTGGGGCAGATCCTGGGCTTTTTGCCGTAGTCGCGGGGCGGCTGGCCCACCGGCATGGGCTCACGCCGGAGGCGATCGACACCCTGGCGATTCCTGCAGACACCGATCTCCCCATCCGGTACTGCCTGAAGCGCCTCATAACAGCAGCTGGCGCCAGTCCGTCCTCCAGGGTGCCCACCTTCCGCAGCACTCTCAGGGGCTTTCCTTCTGCTGCCAGCTGGGTTCTGAACAGCGAGATCCGCCTCCAGGCCGGCTTCGCCTCGGCCCATCGCCTGATGCTGATGGGCCCAATGACGACCAGGTGGCGGCCGGTCGCTCCATGGCCGATGCGGTGTTGCGGGAGGCGGAATGCTTCGGTAGCGACCAACCCGTAGCCGCAGCAAAGCTCTGCGCCACAAGCTCGGCGTGAGTAGCCGGCTGCAGGTGGTGGCAAAGGCGCTGCAGCTGGGCCTGGCCAGGCTGTGGGGGCGCTGATGCGGTGGAGGCCCTCAGCTGCAGGGCAGTGGCTGGTGGGTTGTAAGATTCCCATTAGAGATCCCTGTTGGGGGAGTGGGTCCGGGAGTTTTTCGGCAAGGCCAGCGCTGGTCCCATAGGCCTACGCATGGTTCGGCCCGAACAAAATGATGCGAAATTGCATGGTAATAATATTTACTCCTCAAAGCGATGTTGGATCGAATTAGATGCGTTCTGACTCCGCTTTTCAGCCCATCGCTGCCCTTGCCCCATTCAGCCTCCTCGCTCCGCTGGGTTCCCTGATTGCCGTGATCGCAATGGCTCTCCTGGGTGAGGCTGTGGCCCAGCCGCAGCCCCAGTCTCAGGCCCGGCCGCAGTCCCTGCCGCAGTCCGACTCCCAGTCCCAACCTCTGCCCAAACCTCAGCCCAAGCCCCCGCCAGCGGCCGTGCCGGCGTCGGTCGACTGGATCCAGTCCCTGGATCCGAAGGGCTTCTACGCCACCTTCGGCGCCGGCGCGGGCTGGCCCCAGCCGGTTCACTACCGCGACGATCGCCTCGGTCCGCGCCTGCCGATCCGGGGGGAGGTGCTGGCCGATCCAGGCTTCGCCTCCGAACGGGGTCTGGGCTACGACTTCGGCAGGCTGCGCGGCGAGCTCAGCTGGGTGCGTCGCCAGGCGACGATCGACGACGCGGCCTCCAGCTGGTCCGTGGGCCCCTTCCGCCCCATCGTCAGCCGCGACAGCCCGAAGGTGAGCAGCAATAGCGGCTTCGCCAGCCTGTATGCCGATCTGCCCATTGAGGGCACCCGTCTGATTCCTTATGTGGGCGGCGGGCTGGGCGTCACGGCCCTGCAAACCAGTCCCACCACGCTCCAGCTGCGTCGTTTCAGTTCCACCTTCGGCGGTAGCGGCAAACTGCCGGCCTACCAGGCCAAGGTTGGCCTGGCCTACCGGAGCTCGCCGCGCACGGATCTGTTCGCGGAGGCGGTGTTTCAGGGCTCACCGTCCCGCAGCCAGGGCAGCCTGGAGCGCAGCCCCCTGATCAACTGGGGGATGCGCTTCGGCCTGCGCTGGCGCTTCGGGGGGCCCGTCAAGGCACCCGCTCCGGTGGCCACGCCCTGAAAGGGGGCCTCTCCGTCGAGAGAGGAGGCCCCATGAGCCGCGGCGTGGGTCCTGGTTCAGCCCTGCAGGTAGGTGGTCTGGCGGAGGCTGCCCTCGAGGTGATCCATCAGGCGGCGGGCGTCGCGGATCGCCAGGTCGCCGCGGGTGATCGCCGCCTCACTGGCCACCCGCAGGCGCTCCAGCAACGCCAGCGGATCGTGCTCCATCGCCTGCAGCACCTCGGCGTTGGTGTCGCCCCGCACCACGTGATCCACGCTGTAGCGCCCCCCCGCGGTGAGGCGGATGTGCACGGCATTGGTGCTGCCGAAGAGGTTGTGGAGGTTGCCCATCACCTCCTGGTAGGCGCCGCCGAGGAACAGGCCGATCCAGTAGGGCTGCTCGGCCTGGAGTTCATGCAGCTCCAGCAGGGCCTTGCTGTGGCCCCGATCGATGAAGCGAGCCAGCTTGCCATCGGAATCGCAGGTGAGGTCGGCCAGGGTGCCCAGCCGCGTGGGCTGTTCATCGAGGCGGTGCAGCGGCAGCACCGGGAAGAGCTGGTCGATGGCCCAGGTGTCGGGCGCTGAACGGAACACCGAGAGATTGGCGTAATAGGTGCCGGCCTGGGAGGCCCGCAGCCGCTCCAGCTCCACGGGCACCGGTGTGCCGGCGGGCAGGTCCTCGAGCCGCCGGGCGATGGTGGCGCTGCAGGACGAGGTGAGCTGCTCAGCCATGGCCCGCTCCGGCAGGCTCATGTAGCCGAGCCGGAAGGCGGCCAAGGCGTCGTCGCGGAACTTGAGGGCATCGTTCCAGGCCTCCTGCAGGCGCTCCGGCGGCAGGGGTTCGTGGCCGCTCACCCCGGCAAAGGTGTCGCGCAGGTTGCGCACGATCAGCGGCTCCTGCTCTCCCGGCTCCGGCGCCGTGATCGGCGGCCGACTGGCGCCCAGCACGTTGAACACCAACACCGAAAAATGGCTGGCGATGGCACGGCCGCTCTCGCTCACCAGGGTGGGCATGGTCACGCCGTGGGGTTCGCAGCACTCCCGCACGGTGGCCACAACGTCGTTGGCGTAGTTCTGCAGGGAGTAGTTGGTGGAGGCGGCGGTAGCGGTGCGGCTGCCGTCGTAGTCGATGCCCAGGCCGCCGCCCACATCAAGGAAACCCATCGGCGCCCCCAGGCGGGTGAGTTCCGCGTAGAGCTGGCCGGCCTCCTGGAGGGCGTCCTTGAGCACGGCGATGTCGTTGATCTGGCTGCCGATGTGGAAGTGCAGCAGACGCAGGTCGGCCAGCAGGCCAGCGGCGCGCAGGGCCTCCACGGTGGCGAGCAGATCGGGGATCGAGAGGCCGAACTTGGCCCCCTCCCCCACCGAGCTGCCCCAGCGGCCGGTGCTGCGGGTGGAGAGCTTGGCGCGGATGCCGATGAAGGGTGCCGCCCCCAGCTCGTTGCTGGCGGCGATGATCCGCTCCACCTCATCGGCCTGCTCGATCACCACCACCGGCTGGCGGCCGAGGCGGCGGGCCAGGATCGCGGTTTCGATGTAGCGGCGGTCCTTGTAGCCGTTGCAGATCAGCAGGGCCTCGGGATCGTCGAGCAGCGACAGGGCGATCAGCAGCTCGGCCTTGCTGCCGGCCTCTAGGCCGAAGTGCCAGCGGCGGCCGCTCTCCACCAGCTGCTCCACCACGTGGCGCTGCTGGTTGCACTTCACTGGAAACACGCCCTGATAGCGGCCGCGGTAGGCGTATTGGGCGATGGCCCGCTCGAAGGCGGCATGGAGCCGCTCCAGCCGGTCTTCGAGGATGTCGTCGAAGCGGATCAGCAGCGGCAGGCTGAGGTTGCGGCCCTGCAGCTCTCCCACCAGTTCCACCAGATCGAGGGAACCACCGCGGTCGCCGCGGGGCTGCACGATCACATGGCCCCGATCGCTCACGCTGAAATAGGGATCTCCCCAGCGGTCGATGCCGTAAAGGGCGGCACCGTCGGCGGCGCTCCAGGTGCCGGTGGGATTGGCGAGCACCATCGGGCCCCGGGTTGTGGTGGATTGCGTGGCTGGAATCTAGTCAGCGGCGTGGGTGGCGCCTGGGCCATGGCACCCGCCGGCCGCCTCCTGCTGATCCCACCCAATCGGGGGCGAGCTCACATGACCCGATCGCCTGCGGCCGGAAGCCTTCTTGCCTCGCCTGCCCCACCCGTGACGTTCAGGCTCTATGGCCGGGCTCGGGCGGGCGGCTTCGTTCTTTCAGCTCTTGGCGCTCAACAGTCCCAACCCCTCAGCATCACCGCCGGCCGGCACCGCCAGCGGCGTGAAAGGTCCAAGGCGCCCCCTTCCAGAAGCGGGTGAGAAGGGACGCCTGCAGCGGAAGCTTGAGTCAGTCGCATTCAGGCTAGCTTTAAAAATCATCAAGCTAGCTCTATTTATGCCGGACTCCTCCCCCGACCCTTGCCGGTGCGAGGCCCGCCTGACGGTCTCGTTAGCGGACGCCAAGAACCATCTCTCGGCCCTGGTGGCTCGGGTGGAACAGGGGGAAGAGATCGCAATCACCCGTCGGGGGGTGCCGGTGGTGCGGCTGGTGCCCGATCCCGGGGATCGCGCCGGACGTGCTGGGCGCCACGAGCGGGTGGTCACGGCGCTGGAGCGGCTGCATCAACTGCGGAGCGGCGTCGTCCTGGAGGGCGACCTGCGGCTGATCGCCCGGGAGGGACTGGATTGAACCAGGCGATCGCAACCTCCGCGTTTGTGCTCGACAACTCCGTGCTCTGCGGCTGGTTCCTCGCCAACCAAGCCTCTCCCTACAGCGATGCGGTGGCCGGGCTGCTCCCTGTGGTCGATGCCCACGCCCCGTGGTTGCTGCAGCTGGAATTCACCAATGTGCTACGCACCGCATGCCGCCGCGGCACTCTGCCGGTGGCTACGGCCCGCGAGATCGTGGATCAGGTGGCCCTACTGCCGATCCGCATCGATGCCGTTCCTCCCCAGCCGACCGCCCTGCTGAGCCTGGCGCTGCGCTTCCAGCTCACCAGCTACGACGCGGCTTATTTGGAGCTCGCCCTCCGGCTCCAGCTGCCGATCGCCACCCGCGATGACGCGCTAACTGATGCTGCCTGGGCTGCTGGGGTGGGGGTGCTCACCGCCTGAACGGGCGAGCCCACGGTGAGCCAGGGCGTGACGCGGCGGCGGCGGGGGTCATAGCAGCGGCAGCCTCACCAGGCCTTCAAAGCGTTCGAAATCGCGATCGAAACTCACCAGGCGCCAGCCATTGGCGATCGCCAGGGCCGCCAGATGGGCATCGGTGCAGAGCCGGGCCGGCAGCTCAGCGCCCCGCAGCAGGTGGTGAAACACCTCCCAGCCGTTGTGCTCCGGCTCGGCCAGCTTCACGCCAGGCTGCTGGCACAGGGCTTCCAGCAGGGCAGAAGCTTCTGCAGCGTTTCTCACGGCTGTGCCTATCAACTTCGGCTGGCACACCAGGCGCGCTGGTGGATGTGTTCGGGCCAGGCCAACGCCAGCCAGACGTTCAGATCCGGCAGGTCAGCGGTAATGCTCATGGATCGAGCAGCTCAAACAGGGCGGCATTGCTGAGCTGGTGATCCGCTATCGCCAGTGCGCCGTCCAACCGTGGCAGCGTGGCTGCGGAGCGTGTCAGCCGGGCGCACTCGGGTGCGGCGCTGAGCCCTTGCTCCACATAGCTGCGCAGCATCTGCTTGAGGGTCACACGTTCGCTGGCAGCGTGGGCAAGGCGATGGCGAAGCCCTGATCAGGCCCCTGGCCCCCAGTTTTCCAGTTGCAGACCCGGCACCCTGGCGAATTCACGGGTGTTTTTGGTCACCAGCGGCGCCTTCTCACTGAGGGCAGCGGTGGTTCTGGGCTTTCTGTTGCTGTTTCCGCTGCAGGGCCTGGCCGCCTGGCGGGGTCTGGAGGCCGCCCGATCGCTGGCCTATCGCGCTGGGCGGGTGCAGCAGGCCCGCCTGGGCCAGTTCCGCCAGGCGGTGGAGCGCTCCGCCACCATCGCCGAGCTCCAGAGCCAGCTCGCATCCATCCAGGCGCCGCCCCTCTCGGCGGCGGATCAGCGCCAGGGCCTACCGGCCCTGAAGGCCGATCTGCTCAGCCAGATCAAAGCCCAGGAAACCAGCCTGCTCAAGCAGGCCGGCCCGCGTGTGCCCACCGAGGTGCTGATCAAAGACAGCCTGCGGGTGCTGCTGCTGGCGCCCTTGCTGGCGATGGGGTATGCGGTGAGCGCCCGGCGCAGCACACCGCCGCCCCTGCAGGCGCCGGTGCTGCCGTAGGGGTGGGGGGGGGCGGCTCCCTGCTCTTCAGCCCGCCCTGATCTTCTCCCGATCGATCACCAGCCCATGAAACAGGGGCGCTCCATCCAAACGGTCGACTGGCGGGCAACCGTGTCGCCACCGGTCGGGGTCGTGGTGATCAGGGAGCGGAAGCCATCGAATGACACCGGAGCGCTCCCTGGTGGCCTGGGTTCCTCCACCCTCACCACAGGCTCTGCCCATGGGGATAGTCGCGGATCTTTCGATCCGCGCTGAGCAGGGGCACCGCCAGCTCCCGGGCCTGGGCCACCAGGAAGCGATCGGCCGGATCGGCATGTAAGGGCTCCGGCAGCCGCGTGGCCGCCACCGCCACGGCGGGCTCCAGGGGCAGCAGGCGCACGGCCGGGATCGAGGCCACCACGGCAAGCCAGCGCTCCACCTCCAGGCTCAGGGCCAGCCGGCCCCGCTGCACGAGCATCGCCACCTCCCAGCAGCTGATGGCCGACACCAGCAACCCGGGGCCCTGCCCGGGCTGGGCGGCCCGCTCGATTTCCGCCTCAATGGCGGCCCGGGCCTGGGGCGAAAGCCGCTGCAGATCGCCACTGGCCCACCAGATCAACACATGGGTATCGAGCAGGATCACGCCAGCGCCTCCCAGTCGCCCTCGGCGACCGGATCGAAGGGCCCCTCGTAGCGGAGCACCGAACCCCGCAGGGCCTCCAGGGGATGGGCCGTGGGGGAATCGGTCAGTCGATAGGGGCGCACCTCCAGCGCGGGCCTGCCGTGATCGGTGATCACCAGCGATTCGCCGCTGGCCTCGATCTGACGGAACAGCTCCAGGGCATGGGCCTTGAACTGGGATTTGGACACCCGCCGCGGCTGGGAGGGGCCCGGCAGCCCTCGGGGGGGGGAGACTTGCACCTTGAGCTTCTTATGACTATGGCAATAAGCCTAGGGTTGTTTACAGGTTGGTGTCGAGGGCCACGGACAATGTCATGGCCGCGTTCAGCTGGCGAATGACCATTCCAGTCGCTGTGCGGCGGTCGAAGGGCGCCTACGCCGCCTGGGCTGGAATGGGCAAACGCGCCCCTATGATGCCGTGATCTGATAACGGCATCAGGATGCGCACGATCGTGGACCTGCCGGAGGCGGAGCGCGCCCAGCTCGATGCCCTTTGCCGCCAGCGAGGGCTGTCGCGGGCCGAGGCGCTGCGGCAGGCGCTGCGGCTGTGGCTAGACCGACAGAAACCCAGCCACGGCGAGGTCTTCGGCCTGTGGCGTGATCGACCGGAAGGCTCTCTGGAGCTGCAACAGGCCCTGCGGCAGGAGTGGGAAGCGCACTGAATGCTGCTGCTCGACACCAACATCCTGATCGACGTGCTGCGCGGTGAAGCGCCTGCCCTGGCCTGGCTGGAGCAGCAGGAGCGGCCCCGCATCAGCGTGATCAGCTGGATCGAGTTGCTGGTGGGCTGCCGTGAGGGCGAAAGCGGCCGCGTGGAGGCCTGGCTGGATACTTTTCCTCGCCTACCCCTCGACGAGGCCATCGCCTTGGAATCGGTGCGGCTCCGGCAACGCCATGGCCTCAAGATTCCAGACGCCATCATCCTGGCCACCGCCCGCTGCGCCGATCTCAGCCTCGCCACCCGCAACAGCCGCGATTTCCCGATCACGCTGGGTGGTGTGCTTCATCCTTACGGGGTCTGAGGGCGGGGCGGCCTCAGCGCGCTCAGCCCTGCCGAGGGGCGGCGGGCAACCCCTCCATCCACCGCAGCAGCTCGGCATTCACCCGCGCGGGCACCTCATCGTGGGGACAGTGACCGGCCTCCAGCACCACCTCGCTGGTGGCCGCCGGGGCATGACGCTGGAAGGCGGCGCGGCGGCCAGGGGCATTGATCCAGGGATCGCGGATCCCCCAGAGCAGCAGCAGAGGGCAGCGCAGCTGGCCGAAGAGATCGTCGAGGGGCTCACCGCTGGGGATGTCGAACACGGTGCGGAACACCCCGAAGGCCCCCGGATCCCGCGACGGGGCCAGGATCGCCTGAACCAGCTCCTCATCCACGTTGGTGCGGTCCACATACACCTGATTGAGGGTGCGGCGGATCGTGGCGGGGCGGCGCAGGTTCTCGAACAGCAGACGCTGCAGCACCGGACTCTTGAACAACGCCCCACCGATCGTGCGGCGGGCGATCGCCCCCCAGCCGCTGGCGGGTTTCTGGTCCTCGCGGAAGGGGCCGGCGGCGTTGAGCAGCGCCACCCCGGCCGCCCGCTCCCCGAGGGCGGCGCCGGCCGCCAGGGCGGCATAACCACCGAGGGAGTTGCCCACCAGCACCGTGGGGCGGCCGATCCGCTCCTCCACGTAGGCCGCCAGCTGGTCGCGCCAGAGGGCGCCGCCATAGGGCAGGCCGGCGGGCTTGGCGCTGCGGCCGAAACCCAAGAGATCGATGGCATGCACCTCATGGCGCTGAGCCAGCACTGGAATGTTGTGGCGCCAGTGGTCGGTGGAGGCGCCGAAGCCGTGCACCAGCAGGATCGCCGGCCCCTCAGGGGTCGCCGGCGCCGCCCGCAGCGCATGCACGGCGTGGCCGCGGTAGTTCCAGGGCTCGATCGCGCCGCGACCGGAGGTTGCTGGCGAGGCCTCCGGCACCTCCGCTGCCGCCGCCCTCGCCCCGGCAGCGCCCGCCACCAAACGGCCCGCATCAGCTGGGGCCGCCGTGGCCGCCGCCCCGGCTGCTGAACCTGGCTGCGCCGCTGAACCAGACTGAATTGCTGAACCAGACTGCGTCGTTGAACCAGACTGTTTCGCCACCATCCAAGCCATCGCCATCGTGGAGGTGATGCTAGGAACGGCATCACGACCTCCGCCTGCCTCCCATGCCGCGGCTGGATGCCGCCCCGCCGATGCCCCTCTCCGACGCCCTCGCTGACTGGCGCTCCCTGCTGCCGGGCATCGCCATCTGGGCCCTTGCCCTCTACGTGCCCCTGAGCCTGCAGCTGGGCCGGCTGGAGGAAGGATTGGCCTCAGGTCCGCTGGCCGGTGTCGGCAGCGAAGTGATTCTGGTGCTCGGCAGCCTGATCCTGGCCCTGGTGGCGGGGCTGGCGGCGGACCTGCTGCTGGGCTGGACCCTGGGTCCGGGCTGGGCCTCGAGCCTGGGGGTGCTGGCGGCCCTGTGGGGACCCTTCCTGGCGCTGGCCTCCCGCAAGGACAGCTGAAGCCAGGCGACCGAAACCTCAATCGCGGCGGCTAACGCCAGTCGAGCCAGGGCAGGTGGGGCACGATCGCGGGGGTGCTGGCGCGGTAGGCCCCATAACCGGGATGCAGGGCCAGCAGGGAGCGCTCCTCCCGCCGCGCCTTGCCCCCCAGCAAGGCAGCCAGAGCCAGCAGCAGCGTCAGATGGAGCAGGCTGCCCAGCAGCAGGGCCATGCCAGCGGCCCCAAGCAGGATCTGGCGGTAGAGGGGATGGCGGCAATGGGCATAGGGCCCCTCGGTGACCAAGGCAGCGCCGGGCATCGGTTCGGGCAGAGGCGTAAGGCTGGCGCCGAGCTGCAGCAACGAGCGGGCGGCCCCCACCAGGGCGAGCAGCACCAGCGCCGCGCCGGCGAGGCGGAGCGCCAGCGGCCAGGTCAGGCCGAGGACCACCGGTGCCGGCCAGGCGGGCAGCAGCAGGGCCGCGAGCAACAGCAGCTGGGCCGCCAGCCACCATTCGCCGCGGCGGTTGTCGCGCCAGCCGGCGAGCGAAAAACCCCAGCGGTGCAGCAGAGCGGCCAGACCGCCTTCAAAGGGGTTGCTCGACAACGCCGCTCTCCGGAGTGGAGAGCACCAGTCTGAGCAGGATCGGCGCCAGGAAGGTAGTGCCGATCACCATCAGCAGGATGGCGGCCTCCAGGGCCGGAGTCAGGATGCCGGCCTGGCTGCCGAGGCCCAGGAAGATCAGTCCCACCTCCCCGCGCGGGAGCATGCCGAGGCCCACCACCAGTCGCCGGGTGGGCACGATGCTGAAGTAGCTCCAGCCGGCCGCCAGCTTGCCCACCACCGCCACCGCCAGCAGGAAGGCGGCCACCACCAGGCCCTCCCGGTTGGCCGGATCGAGGGGGTTGAGCACCGAGAGGTCCATGCCGGTGCCAATCAGCACGAAGAACACGGTGGCAAAGAGGGCCACCAGGGGCTTCACCGTTTCCTGGATCGCCTCGGTGTGGCGCGAGCGGCTGAGGATCAGGCCGGCGGCGAAGGCCCCCAGGGCGGCCTCCAGGCCGATCGCCTGGGCGGAGAAACAGCAGAGGATGAGCACCACGAAGCCGGCCACCACCACCTCCCCGGGGGCCTTGAGCCGATCGAGCACCCAGTCGAAGGCGGGGGCGGCGGTGCGGCTGAGCCAGAGGGCGCCGGCCACGAACACCGCGGCGGCCACCACCAGTCGCAGGATCGGTGCGATGGCGAAGGAATTACCGCTGGCCAGGCTCACCACCACCGCCAGGATCACGATGCCGAGGATGTCATCGAGCACGGCGGCACCGATCACGATCTGGCCCTCGCGGCTGCGGAGCCAGCCCAGCTCACCGAACACGCTGGCGGTGATGCCGATGCTGGTGGCGGTCATGGCGGCCCCGGCGAACACCGCCAGCACCAGGGGCACGTGGAACAGCAGATGCAGGCCGATGGTGCCGAGGGCGAAGGGCAGCACCACACCGGTCACCGCCACCGTGGTGGCCTGCAGACCCACCGCCACCAGCTCATCGAGCTCGCTCTCGAGGCCCGTGAGGAAGAGCAGGGCATACAGACCGAGCAGCGACACCTGCTGCAGACCTGGAAAGCTCTCGTTGTAGAGGCTCTGCACCAGATCAGGGGTGGCGCCGGAGAGGCCCGCCACCAGATCGAGCAGCCACTGGCTGAGGCGAGCGCCGCTATCCGGCGGGATCAGCAGGTGAAAGCCCGACACCCCGATCAGCACCCCAGCCAGCAGCTCCCCGAGGATGGTGGGCAGCTGCAACCGCACCATCCCCTCGGCGAGGGTGCGGGCAGCCAGAAAGATCACCAGGAAACGGCCCACCTGGATCAGGGTCTCAGCCACCTCCAGGCTGTGGTTACTGATCGAGCCAGGGTCGGCCTGGAGCAACCAGGCGGGCCACACCATCAGCAGGGAGGCGAACGGGGAAGCCATCAGGTCAGGCGGCGGAACCGCCGCCGCGACGAGGGCGGCGAGGCTCGGAAGCGGAAAGGGGAGCGAAACGGGAAGCAGCAATGCGGGCAGCACGGGTGACGCGGGCAACACAGTGGCGATCCGGGATGGCGACGCAGGGAGGCGGGCATGCCGCCCACGGCTGCGGCGGCCGAATGGAATGGTCGCGACCCTAGGGCGGACCTGCGGCGTGTTTGCTTCCTGATCTGGCTGCAACGATCTGATCCGGCAACGGCAGCGACCGCTACCGTCTGCCTAGGCGCCCTATGGCATGCGCCGATTCCCAAGCGGACCCCGCAGGAGAGCGCAATGACCACCGCCGAACCCCGCCGCCGCAATCTGCGCCTGCCAACGCCGGGCTGCTATGCCGATCCCGACCGCAGCGGCCTGATGGCCGATGACGTGTTCGACGGCATGACCGAACACCTCTTTTACACGCTAGGCAAACTCGCCCCCGCGGCCAGCCGCCACGACCTCTACATGGCGCTCAGCTACGCCGTGCGCGACCGGCTGATGACGCGCTACCTGGCCGGCATCGAGGCGATCAATGCAACCCCCACCCGGGTGGTGGCCTACCTCTCGGCCGAATTCTTGATCGGCCCGCAGCTGGGCAACAACCTACTGATGCTCGGCATCCGCGATGAGGCTGCCGAGGCCCTGCGCCGCTTTGGGGTGGCCGACCTCGACGAGATTTTGGAGGTGGAGGAGGAACCGGGGCTTGGCAATGGCGGCCTGGGCCGGCTGGCGGCCTGCTTCCTGGAATCGCTGGCCTCGTTGGAGATCCCGGCCACCGGCTATGGCATCCGCTATGAATTCGGCATCTTCGACCAGCTGATCCGCGACGGCTGGCAGGTGGAGATCACAGATAAGTGGCTCAAGGGCGGCTGGCCCTGGGAGATCCCCCACCCCGACCAGTCCTGCTTCGTGGGCTTCGGCGGCCGCACCGAGAGCTACCGTGATGAGAAGGGCGCCTACCGGGTGCGCTGGATTCCGGCCGAGCACGCCATCGGTGTGCCCCACGACGTGCCGGTGCTGGGCTATCGGGTGAACACCTGCGACCGTCTGCGGTTGTGGCGAGCCGATGCCACCGAGAGCTTCGATTTCTACGCCTTCAACATCGGCGATTACTACGGCGCCGTGGAGGAGAAGGTGGGCAGCGAAACCCTCTCCAAGGTCCTCTATCCCAACGACGGCACCGATGAGGGCCGGCGGTTGCGGCTGAAGCAGCAGCACTTCTTTGTGAGCTGCTCCCTCCAGGACATGCTCCGCAGCCTCGACCACCGCGGCATCCCGGTGCAGGACTTCCCAGACCACTGGGCGGTGCAGCTCAACGACACCCACCCGGCCATCGCCGTGGCGGAGCTGATGCGGCTCCTGATCGACGACAAGCACCTCGACTGGGCAGACGCCTGGGACATCACCAGCCGGGCCCTCTCCTACACCAACCACACCCTGCTGCCGGAGGCCCTGGAGAAATGGGGCGTGGACCTGTTCAGCAACCTGCTGCCCCGCCACTACGAACTGATCTGCGAGATCAACCGTCGTTTCCTGCAGCAGGTGCGGCTGAAGTACCCGGGCAATGACCAGATCCTGCGCAAGGTGTCGATCATCGATGAGGAGGGCCGCAAGACGGTGCGCATGGCCCACCTGGCCACGATCGCCAGCCACCATGTGAACGGGGTGGCCGCCCTGCACAGCGACCTGGTGAAGACTGAGCTGTTCCCGGAATTCGCGGCGATCTGGCCCGAGAAGTTCACCAATGTCACCAATGGCGTCACGCCGCGGCGCTGGGTGGCCCTGGCCAACCCACGCCTTTCGGCCCTGCTGGATGAGGCGGTGGGACCCGGCTGGGTCAGCGACCTCGACCAGCTGCGCCAGCTGGAGCGCTTCGCCGGCGATAGCGGCTTCCTGGAGCGCTGGGAGAGCACCAAGCTCAATGTGAAGCAGCACCTGAGCAACTACATCCATCGCCACACCGGCGTGGCGGTGGATCCGCAGTCGCTGTTCGATGTGCAGGTGAAGCGCATCCACGAATACAAGCGCCAACACCTCAATGCCCTGCAGGTGGTAGCCCAGTACCTGCGCATCAAGAGCGGCGACACCGCCGGCATGGCGCCGCGCACGGTGATCTTTGGCGGCAAGGCGGCGCCGGGCTACGCGATGGCCAAGCTGATCATCCGCTTCATCAATGGCGTGGCCGACATGGTGAATGCCGATCCGGACACCGAAGGCCTGCTGAAGGTGGTGTTCCTGGCCGACTACAACGTGAAGCTGGGCGAGCGGGTGTATCCGGCGGCGGATCTCTCCGAGCAGATCTCCACCGCCGGCATGGAGGCCTCCGGCACGGGCAACATGAAATTCGCGATGAATGGCGCCCTCACGATCGGCACCCTCGATGGGGCGAATGTGGAGATCCGCGAGCAGGTGGGCGCCGAAAACTTCTTCCTGTTCGGCAAGACCACGGCCGAGATCGCGACGCTGCAAAAGCAGGGCTACCGGCCCTGGGAGCTGATTCCGAGCCTGGAGCCGATGCCCGAGGTGCTGCGACTGATTGAGCAGGGCCACTTCAGCAATGGCGATGGCGAGATGTTCCGGCCGCTGCTGCAGAACCTCACCGGCGACGACCGCTTTTATGTGCTGGCCGACTTCGCCGACTACCTTCGGGCTCAGACCGAGGTGGGCCTTGCCTGGACCGACCGGAGCCGCTGGAACCGGATGTCGCTGCTGAACACCGCCCGCACCGGCTTCTTCTCCTCCGATCGCTCGATCCGCGACTATGCCAGCCGGATCTGGAAGGCGGAACCGTTCCCGGTCACGATCACCTGCGAGCTCGACGAGTGATGGATCAGCCGGTGATGAAGCTGCTGGGATCTAGGTTTAAGCAATCGATTATTCACTGATAATCACTAGCTTCGCAATCACAGGCTTCGCAATCAATAGCCTCGGCCCTGCCCAGCAGGGCCGAGGCTATTGATTGCGGTGGCTGAGCTTCAGCTCGGCGCTCGTTTAGCCCCGGTCGGGTAGATCAGGGGTCTGGTGCAGCAGGCGGTTGAGGCGCAGGCGGTCTGCATTGAGCGGATCGGGGGCCAGTTCACCGGCCACCTCGCGGAATTTCTGCTCCACCTCATCAGGCACCCGCACATCAAAGATGCGCTCCATCAGCACCTCAATCGAGAAGAGGTGGGCGTTGATGTTCTCCAGGTCAGCCATCGCCTGCTGCATAGCATCCGGCTCGGCTCCGGCGGCGGAGGCGGCCACAGCCCGCCCCGCATCAGGAGATGGGGCTCCGGCGGCCCGTGCTCCCTCGGGGGCGGGGGGCTCAGCATCGCCATACTGCTTCTGAAGCTCCTCCAGCACCCGTCCCGCCAGGGTGCGGAAGGATTGGAGGGAGGCCCAGTTGAGCTCCTGCTGTTGCCGGAGACTGGAGTTCTCCCGGATCAGCTGGCAGGGCTCTTCAGGCACCGCTTCCCTTGTGCATTGGTTCCCATCATGGCACCGAACCCGGAGGGCTGGTGCCGCCTCCCCTCTTGGTAGCCATCAACTGAGCATGCCATCCTCGGCGCCAGGAGCCATCCGTCCCCTCTGCTGTGGTCGCCAGCGACAAGCTCTTCTATTGGCTGTTCCAGGAGCATGCCGAACGCCTGCAGCCATTGGTGGCTGCCCTCCTGCCGAGGATGGACGGCTATGTGTTCAGCGCGCCGGTGCTCAAAGAAAGGGAATATCGCCTCGATGGGCTGTTCCTGCCGCCCGCCGATCAAGCGGATCTGCCGGCCTTGATCCTGGAAGCCCAAATGGCAGCTGATCCAGGCTTTCTGCTGCGGCTCAATGCCGAAACGGGCCGCTTGCTGCAGCAACAGGATCGCCAGGGTCGGCCGATCCGCCACTGGCAGGTGGTGGTGATCTGCCCGTCGCGGGAGCTCAATTTCGGTGATCCCACGCCGGTGCAGGAGTTTGTGCGCGAAAGGCTGGTGTGGATCGAACTGGCGCCCGAACGCTTGCCCCCAACGGCGCCGCCCCTGCAGAGGGCCCTTGGCATGCTGCTGCTGCCGGAAGAGCAGCTGCCCCATTGCTCGAAGGCGATCCGAGCCGAAGTCGCCGGCACCAGCCTCGATGCCGAGATCGACGATGTGATCGCCGCTATCCTGGTGGCACGCTTTAGCGGCCGCACCATCCCCGAGATCTGCGCCATGGGTGGGATCACCGTCGACGACTTCACGAGCAGCGTGGCCTATCGCGAGATCTTTGGCTTGGGCCGCAAAGAAGGCCGCCAAGAAGGCCGCCAAGAAGGACGCCAAGAAGGACGCCAAGAAGGCCGCCAAGAAGGCCGCCAGGCAGAAGCCGCCGCCCTCACCCTGCGCCAGCTGCAACGCCGCTGCGGCATCCTCAGCTCGGCGCAACAGTCCCGCATCCAGGGCCTGCCCCTGGGCGATCTCGAAGCCTTGGCCGACGCCCTGCTCGACTTCCAGGGACCGGAAGACCTCAACGCCTGGCTGAGCCGCCACGCCACCTAAACCCCTCCCGCTTCAGCGACCGCACAGTTCACAAGATCGGCGCTATCGGTCAGGCCGCCAGCGGACCGCCCAGGTCATCGAGATCGTTGCGGGAGTCGTTCGGATCGCCGGCCTCGGCCTGGGCGGGGAGGGGGATTTCGATCGAGGTCACCACGTTGATCACATCGCGCAGACGCATCCCATCAGCGAACCAGCCCATCGCCTGCCCCACATCGCCGCGGCGCTCGGCATCGTGGGCCTGCTCCTCATGGGCCTCGGCCAGCAGGGCCAGCCAGCAGAGGGTGCGGGCCTGCACCACCGAGAGATCGAGCTCATCGAGCTGGCTCTCGGCGATCCGCTCGCTCTCCTGCTGCACCAGCAACCGCAGCCGCTAGTTGGTCACTAGTTGGTCAGATGGGTGATCTGTTCCAGGTGGCTGTCCTACTATGGTAGGTGGTGATCTGGTGCCAAAGCTGATGTAGGTGCAGCCGGTGATCACCCCACCATCCACCTCCAAGAGCCTCTGCCAAGTTGGAGTTTCAACACATTTGGCTCCGATCCACAGTGCATTTGACGTCGATCCAAAGGTTGACCCTCCAAATGTGCTATGATGGCGATGGCGTGTGTTAACCCTCCCACCACCATGAAAAACATTTTTAAGATTGGAGCCGCTTGTGCTCTTGGCATGAGTTCCTTCATTCTTGCCTCCGGCACTCCTGTCAAAGCTGCTGCCTGTGTTGACAACTTACTCGGCTTGCTGTCGACGAACAACCCTTGCACTGACAGCCAAGGCTATGAATTTACATTCATTAACTCCACCGGTTTTAATACGTCTACAACCTTGGGGGTAGGCGATCAGTTTGCTTTCCAATCTGCTTTTGGCAATTTTCAATATTCACTCCAAGCAGCTACTGCCTATACAACTACTCCCGGCACTTATACTCTCTCCTATAAAGTCAAAGCTCCAACCGGAAAACTTTTGAGCCAGCTAACCTCTGGCCTGCAGTCTACAGACAACACTGCCTCCGGTAGTTGGACAATTGTAGGCACCCAAGGACAAGCGCAAACAACATTGGCCGCCCCACTGACTGCCACCGGCGGTGTTTACAATTATGCTCCCAAGCTTAGCGAGGATACTTTCACAGCAACCCTTGTGGTTAATAGTGGAAACATCAGTACTGTTGGAAGCATGCTCAAGTCCGCACCTAAGCTATCTGAGGTTCCCGGCCCTCTGCCGATTATCGGAGCTGGAGCCGCGTTTGGATTCTCCCGTAAAATCCGTCGCCGCATCCAAGCCTCTGCTTGATCAAATTGATCAAAACCTAACTTTAAATTTTCTTAAGTCCTCCCTAACGGGAGGATTTTTTTGCTTATTGCACACGTATTCATCATCCCCTAAGCTTTTTTCACAGTCCATGATAAACTTTTTTTCTGGTGAACCACAACCATGTCTGTTGCTGAAGAAAACCGTGGATTAAATCCCGAAGGGCGCAGTCGCCTAAAAGCCAAAACAGCTTTAACGATTGCAATAATCGGCTGGTTGCTGATTGCCTTTAGTCTCAACGCACTCATATTCAACTCCTTCCCCTTAGAGCTCGCCACACCTGAATGGCAACTTAATCTCATCGCTTCATTGATCTCAGCGAGCCCCTCTCTTCTGATTGGCGCCACGCTCATCGCCCTTTCACTGGTGTTTGATCCTTCGACAAAAAACCTGAAAGACTGGAATCTCATCGTGGCGCGCGCGGCTTCGTGGTTTGCAATTGTGCTGTTGCTGATCATCCCCTTACAGTTTTATCTCGGTTCACGCGTACTAAAAAGTCAATCGAACAGGAGCTACGAAGCGATCAATAATCTAAAGTCCATAGCTAAAGGAATCAGTGCTATCAATTCCGAGGCCGATTTGCGCCTCTACGTGGCCTCACTACCTAATGCCCCAAGACTTCCCGCCAAGTTTGATGCCCCTTTCCCGGTGATCAAACAACGCGCGATAGAAAATATCCAAGCCCAAATTAATGCAGGATCTGAAAACATTAAACTTCAAAAATCTGAAGGCCTTCAGGTTTTCCTGAAAGAGGCGATCAGAAACATGGCCCAAGCCATCTTAATGACAGCCTCTTTTTCAGCCCTGGCTGCCCTTAATTCAAAGGCTACAAACGCGTTTACTAAACTCTTTACAAGCTTGTTGCCAAAATCGCTTCGATAATCGATCTTTTCTTAACGAGCCTGGCGGGACTCGAACCTACGAGGGAGTTCCCCAGGTGACGCGCTGGATTCAGCAGGACACGAGACGGGTCAATAGGTCTCAGCGGCATGGGCCCCCGCAGCCGCACATGCCCCCCCGGGAGGCAGTGGATTTGCCTACCGTTTGCCTAAGCTTGGTCGATCCGGCACGATTTTCCTAGCTGCTTGCCTAACGGCAGAGGGAGGAGGAGTCGGTTATTTTGGCCCCTTTTTCCCTACACCCTTGCCGAACCACGGTGTTGCCGAACGGGGCTGGCGGGACTCGAACCCACGACCTACGGTTTAGGAAACCGTCGCTCTATCCGGCTGAGCTACAGCCCCATAGTAGCCAGCCTATCGCGAGCGGTGGCCCATGCTCCAGCACACCAGCCATGGCAGGCATCGGCCGTTAGCCGACTGAGTAACCTGATTGTTGGAAAGCAGCCGAGGTGATCGCGATCGGTGGAGGGTTGCCGGGCTTCGGCCACGGTGGTGCTCCGGCCGGTTGAGGAAAGTCCGGGCTCCCCGATGGCCAGGCCTGCCGGGTAACGCCCGGTGCGGGCGACCGTGAGGACAGTGCCACAGAAACACACCGCCGATGGCGATTGGCGGGGCTCGCTCCGCCAGCCGCACAGGTAAGGGTGCAAGGGTGCGGTAAGAGCGCACCAGCGGCATCGAGAGGTGCCGGCTCGGTAAACCCCGGCCGGGAGCAAGGCCAGGGCTTCGGCCCGCGGAACAAGGGTTGGCCATCGTTCCCGTTCCGTTCCCCGGCTTATGTGCTGCTTTCCACCTCTTGATCCTTTTGATGCGATCCGGCCCTGCTCGCGAGGCCGCTTCAGGCGTTCACTGCTCCTGCCTCAGTCTTCGCTCCAGGCTTCCTGCATCGAAAGATCGAGTGCACGTGCCAGCGTGAGGAGCACCTGCCGCACCACCTCAGGGTCGCTCCGGTCGATCGGCCCCTGCAGCTGCTGGCGCAGCACGGTGGTGGGCAGCCAGCTCATGGCGAAACTGATTCTCTCCAGGCCACTCCCCTCCTGAAGGCTGAGCGGCACCGCCAGGGGATGGGCCTCCAGCCGGGGATCACTGCTGATCGGCACCACCACCCAGCGCTCCAGCACAGCCGTGGCTGCATCAGGGGCGATCACGATCACCGGCCTGGCCTTGGCATCGCCCAGGCTGCGGTTGCGGGCCCAGCGGTAGATCCGGCCGCGCTCAGCCATCGAGACCCTGCAGCGCAGCCATCCCCATGGCTGCCCCATCGGCCATGGCGTGGTCGAGATCGCCCCCCTGGATCTGAGCCAACTGGCCATAGGCCTCCTGCAGGCGCTCCAGTTCCCGGCGGCGCAGCCAGAACTGAATGGCCTCCGTTACCGACGCCGAGCGATTGCCGCCCAGGGCATCGAGGGCAGCCAGCAGCTCCTCATCCAGAGACACACTGATCGAACGGGTGGCCATGGACCTGGCAATCTTGCTGCTAGGAATCCTACTGGAATTGATAGCAACGATTCCCTGCCGGTCGAAGCTTTGCCACCAGGCCGTCCGGCGGCCGAACGGAAACGGGCGGGGGGCTCCCGCCGGGTAGAGGATGAAGCACGCACCTCCCCATCGTCCGCCGCCGCCATGGGCCAGGCGTCCCGCACACCACCGATCAGCGGCCAGCGCCTAGAGCAGCTGAGCGCACTCCTGGCCAGCCTCGGGATCGATCCCGTCGCCAGTGGCAAGCCCGCCGGCGCTGGCCAGCTGCAGGCCGATGCCACGGCCCTGGCCCCGATCGAGGAGGCCCTCACCCACACCTCCACCGGCCGCGTCCGCAACCACGAACAGCTGGAATTCCTCGGCGATGCGGTGCTGCGGCTGGCCGCCGCCGAGTTCCTCGAACGCCGCCATCCCTCCCTCAGCGTGGGCCAGCGCTCCGCCCTACGGGCCCAGCTGGTGAGTGATCGCTGGCTGGCCGAACTGGCCGAAGCGATCGATCTGGCCCCCCTGCTGCGGCTCGGGCCGGTGGCCCTCGGCGATGCCAGTGGCCGGGCCACCGTGCTGGCCGAATGCTGCGAGGCCCTCGTGGGCGCCCTCTACCG
>JAPLIE010000159.1 GCA_026389265.1 Cyanobacteriota bacterium
TCATGGGACAGGCAGGAAACGGTGTCGACTTGGCTGTGCCACGGTTCATCATCATGGGGAGTGAACCGGTGCCGGAGCAGGAGTCCGCAGTCCTTGAGGTGGTCGGCACCGATGCCCGTGGCCTGGAGGGTCTGTCGCTCCTCTGGCGGCGTCGTCTGCGCCAGGTGGATCTGGTGGCTGCTCCCCAGCGTCTGCTGGATCCCCTGCGTTGCTGGTTGATCGGGTCCCTAGGATCCACCCCCGAGCTGATCCCCACCGACCGCCCGGATGAGCTAATCGCCCGCCTGCGCCCAGCTCTGGCCGAAGGCAAGCAGGTGGTGGTGCTAGCCAGCGGCGACCCCCTCTGGTTCGGAATCGGCCGATTGCTGCTGCAAGCTTTCCCCGCGGAGCAGCTGCGCTTCCATCCGGCCCCCACCTCCCTGCAGCTGGCCTTTGCCCGCATCGGGCGCCCTTGGCAGGACGCTAGCTGGCTGAGCCTGCATGGACGAGACCCCGAACCACTTGCCGCCGAACTGCAACGCCGCCCCGCTGCCCTGGCGGTGCTCTGCGATCCCGGTGCCGGCGGCGCCGAGTCTGTGCGGCGGATCCTCAGGGCCTCTGGCCTGGAGGCGGCCTATGACTGCTGGCTCTGCGAGCGGCTGGGTCATCCCCAAGAGCGGGTGCTGCGGCTGGCACCTGGCCAGCCCACCCCCATGGACCTTGATCCGCTTCACCTCGTGCTGCTGGTGGCAGAAACCCCCGCTGCTCCGGATCCAGCCAGCCTGCCCCTGTTCGGCATCGACGACGGCCTCTGGCTGCAGCACCCCGACCAACCAGGCCTGATGACCAAGCGGGAGGTGCGCATCCAGCTCCTCGCCGATCTCGATCTTCCCGTTGAGGGGGTGCTCTGGGATCTCGGAGCCGGCGTGGGATCGGTAGGACTGGAGGCCCTGCGGCTGCGGCCGGGTCTGCGCCTCTGGGCGGTGGAGCGCCGGGCCGGCGCCGCGACCCTGCTGGCGGCCAATGCGGAGCGGCTGGCGGTGGCGCCCGCTGGCCTGATCGAGGCTGCCGCTCCCCTTGCCCTTGCCCAGCTTCCGGATCCCGATCGGGTCCTGATCGGCGGCGGCGGCCGGGATCGTCGCGCCGTGTTGGAGGCGGTGCTGCAGCGGCTCCGGCCGGCCGGGGTGGTGGTGGTGCCCCTGGCCACGCTCGAAGCGTTGGCCGAGTTGCGGCCGCTGCTGGAAGCCGCAGGCCTCCAGGTGGCGATCCGTCAGCTGCAGGTGTGGCGCGGGGCTCCCCTGGGGGATGGCACCCGCCTGGCCCCCCTCAATCCGGTGCTGGTGCTGTCGGGCCGAAGGACCTGAGCAGCTCCACCCGCAGGGGGGAACCCACCCTCAGGCCGAGGCGGGAGGCTTCGCCGGCAGCCAGTTCGAGCACACCATCCACCGGCTCATCCGGCCCGTAGCTGGGGCAGGGAAGCCGCATGCAGGGCGCTGCGGCGGGTTCGATGGCGATCACCTGAGCGTTGCGCACGAACACCATGTCGAGGGGCTGGGGGGTGCGGTGCATCCAGAAGCGGGCCACCTGGGCGGGGCGGTAGGCGAACCACATGCCCCGGCCCGTCGGCAGCGGCGGCCGCAGCTGCAGGCCCAGGGTGTATTGGTGCCAGGTGCGGGGAACCTCCAAACCCAGGCAGGCCGCCTGGGGGCTGGCGAGCGGCCCTGCCGTGACTGGCGTCTGCCGCGGAGCCGGTGGGTCGGATGGAGACGGCGGGCTGCCGGCAGGACACCAGCGAGCCTCGATCGGCAGGTGCATGGGCGGTGCAGTGGGTTGATCCCCTCGGGCGGCCAGACCCGGAACCAGTAGGACTGGAACCAGTAGGACTGGAACCAGCAGGACTGGAACCAGCAGGGCCGGAATCACCCGTGCCGCGCCAATCGCCTCCCCCCCACGGGGCCGGACGGCTCCACGGACCGTTGATCCGACAGGGAAGCTCAGCATCGGGCTTGGCACGGGGATCGCGGTGTTGATCCGGGGGATGGGATTGAGGCGCACCGGCTTCGCCTTTTCCGGTACTTCGGGCCCTACCTCACTCTTCATGGCTCCCCACTTTCCAGCTCCTGCAGCCTCTCCCCCAGGCAGTAGCCCTGACCTCGCACCGTGTGGATCAGGCGCCGTTCACCGCCTTCCTCAAGCTTCTGGCGGACATAACGCACGTAGACCTCGATCACGTTGCTGGCGGCAGCCGTTTCCCCCTGCCAGACCTCCTTCAGGATCCGCTCGCGGCTCACCACCCGCCCCCGTTCCCGCAGCAGGAGCAAGAGCAGGTCGAACTCCCGGATGGTGAGGGCCACGGTCCGGTTGCCCCGCTGCACCCGCCGCGAGGCGGGAGTCACCACCAGGTCGGCCCACTGGAGCCGCTCGGTGATCGGTTCCGCCTCAGGGCCGGGGCCGCGGCTCAGTCCCAGGTGCAGTCTCAGCCGGGTGAGCAGGTCACTGGCTCCTACGGAGGTGAGCCAGTAGTCGTCGGCACCGCTGGCTAGGCAGCGGATCCTTCCCTCCACGCTGTCGCTGACGATGCCCAGCAGCAGAGGCACCCCGGAGAAGCGTTGGCGCAGCCGGGCGATCTCCCCTTCCTGATCAGGGGCCAAGATCACCGCCTGGGGCTGAGGGCAGGCGCCCGATTCCTCAGGCTCCAGCGCGATCGGCCGATGGCCGGATAGTTTGAGACGGGGTGCCAGGGCTTCGGCTTGGCTGCCGACCAGCAGCACGGTCGAACCGGCTTCCGGCCTGGCGCGCCGTCCCCGTCCCGGAGCCTCGGCCGCCGTCATGACGGCTCCTGGCCATTTCCCGGCTTGGCCACATGGGGCAGCCCCCAGCCCAGCTTGTTGCGCAGCACCTGGAAAAACTCGTGGTCGGCCAGCCGCACGAACCGCACCGGGTGTTCGCTGCGACGCACCAGCACCCGATCCTCGGGCCAGACATAACAGCCTGCGCTGCCGTCTACCACCATCATCAGCCGCTCCGGCGTGGCCGGGAACACGGTGACCGGCTCCCGGTCGCTGAACACCAGGGCTCGCGACGCCAGAGAGTGGGCCGCGATCGGCGTGAGTTGCAGCACCGGGCAATCGGGCGTGATCACCGGCCCGCCGGCGCTGAGGGCATAGGCGGTGGAGCCGGTCGGGCTGGAGAGGATCACCCCGTCAGCGGCGATGTCCACCGGGGCATGGCGGCCGATCGCGATCTCGAAGTGGCACATGCTGGTGAGCGGCTCGCGGTGGAGGGCCATCTCGTTGAGGCAGAGCACCTCCCAGCGACGCTGCTCGCCCCGCATCACGCTCACCACC
>JAPLIE010000068.1 GCA_026389265.1 Cyanobacteriota bacterium
CGCCCCGTTGTTCGCCCACACCCCCCTGATCCTCAACCAGGAGGGCCGCAAGCTTTCCAAGCGCGATGGCGTGACCTCCGTGAGCGATTTCCGCCGCATGGGCTACATGGCCGAGGCCCTGGCCAACTACATGACCCTGCTCGGCTGGTCGCCTCCGGAGGGCATGGAGGAGCGCTTCAGCCTGGCCGAAGCGGCAACGGTGTTCGATTTCGATCGCGTGAACCGGGCCGGAGCCCGCTTCGACTGGGACAAGCTCGATTGGCTCAACGCCCAGGTGCTCCATGGCCTGGATCCCGAAGCTCTCCGGCAGCAACTCCTACCCCTGTGGAAGGCGGAGGGCTGGGCCATCGGTGGAGCTGCTGCCGATTCCACCTGGCAGCTCGATCTTTGCACCCTTCTGGCTCCCGCCCTGACCCGTCTCAGCGATGGGGTGGATCAGGCTGCCCCCTTCTTCCGCCGCCCGGAGCTCGATCAGGCCGCCCGGGAGCAGCTGGGTGCTCCAGGAGCCACTGCCGCCGTGGCGGCCCTGAGCCAGGGCCTGCCGGAAGGTCCTCTCGAGGCCGATGCCGCCAAGGCACTTCTGGAGACAGCCGCCACGGCGGCTGGTGTGAAGAAGGGAGTGGTGATGAAGAGCGCCCGGGCCGCCCTGCTGGGCAGCCTGCAGGGCCCGGATCTGCTCACCACCCTCACCCTGCTGCACCGGCTCGGGGAAGCGGGCCCGAGGCTGGCCGGCGTAACGGGTTGAATCCTGGTCGTTCGTGGTGCGGACGACCTAATCCTGAACGCTCGCGAACAGCGGCTCCACCCGGATAGCGATCACGCTCGAGGCTCGCAACACCAGATACTCCAGTTCTAAATCTTCCAGCGGCACGTTCACGAAGGCATCCGGCGCCGCCGAGGTGAGCACACCGCCATACCACTTCTGGAAATCGTCGAGGGTGCGGAACTCCACCACCTGCTCATGCCCACCCTCGAGCATCAGGTGGATGTGAAACCGACGCGGAACACGGGGCATGGGAAGGCGATGGATCCGGAAACTCCCCCCAGGATGACGTAAACGGGCCCGGCGTCATCGCCGCCGGGCAATACAACGGATGGCGAGGCTGGCCGGAGGCGGTGCACCGCAGGGCAAACGGCTTGACCGCAAACTCGGCCACCAAGGCGAGCAGGGCGCGATCGCGGCCCCTCCAGGCACCGCCATTGCCCCAGCCCAGCCAGAGCAGCGACCCGAGCGGCGCCACCGGGACCGCTCCAGCGGACTCCCGGGCAGGGATCGCTTCGGAACGCCACGGCCCGAGGCGTCTGAGACAGCGCCGGATCCAGGCCTCGTTGTCCGCTCCCACCGGATCGGCCATCCGCTTCAGGGCCGCCGGGGTGGTGGCCACGGCGCCGAAGAGGTTGATCACCTCCAGCCGCCCGAACCCCCAGCAGTGGCCGTAGGCCACCAGCCGCCGCAGGGTGGGGTCGTCCCGCTGGCCATCAGCGCAAGAGGGATTGAGCCCAACAAACACCAGGGTCGGCCGCTCCGGCTGCCAGGTGCGCTGGAGCCACCAGCGATAACCACCGCAGGGGCTGAAGACCGCCGCCGCGGCCGGCGCCGGCCGCGGCGGGGTGAAGACCTCTGGCAGGCTGTGGCCACGGAAGGGATCCAGGCGGCGGGGGACCATGGCGCAGAACAGGGGGGAATGGGTGGCGGATTCAGCGCCGGTGGATCAGGCCGCAGCTCCTGGGGCAGCCAATGGGGCCCTCGTGAACAGCAGCCGGGGCAGAGGCGCAGCTGCTGGGCCCAAGCCCCTGCTGCTCCTGGTGGATGGCCACTCTCTGGCCTTCCGCAGTTTCTATGCCTTTGCCAAAGGCGGCGATGGCGGGCTGAGCACCAAGGCGGGGGTCCCCACCAGCGTGACCTATGGGTTCCTCAAGGCCCTGCTCGACAACTGCCGCGGACTCAACCCCCAGGGCGTGGTGATCGCCTTCGACACCGCCGAACCCACCTTCCGCCATGAGGCCGATGCGGCCTACAAGGCCCACCGCGACGAAGCCCCCGAACACTTCTTCGAGGACCTCAGCAATCTGCAGCGGATCCTCGCCGAGGCCCTCGACCTCTCCCTCTGCCTAGCCCCCGGCTACGAAGCCGACGATGTGCTCGGCACCCTTGCCAACCGGGCCGCCAACGGGGGCTGGCGGGTACGCATCCTTTCCGGCGACAGGGATCTGTTCCAGCTGGTGGACGACGATCGCGACATCGCCGTGCTCTACATGGGGGGCGGTCCCTACGCCAAGAACAGCGGCCCGGTGGAGATCCGCCGTGAAGGCGTGATCGCCAAGCTCGGCGTTCCCCCGGAGGATGTTGTTGATCTCAAGGCGCTCACCGGCGACAGTTCCGACAACATCCCGGGTGTGAAGGGAGTGGGCCCCAAGACCGCCATCAACCTCCTGCAGGAAAATGGCAGTCTGGAGGGGATCTACGCCGCCCTCGAAGCCATAGAGGGCCCGAAGGCCGCCAAGGGAGCCCTGAAGGGCGCGATCCGCGAGAAGCTCGCCAACGATCGGGAGAACGCCTTCCGCTCCCGCATGCTCGCCGAGATCCTGCTGGACATTCCCCTGCCCAGCGAACCGAGGCTCGAACTCGGTGCGGTGAACAGTGAGGTCCTGGCGGGGAACCTCGAGGAACTCGAGCTCTTCAGCCTGGTGCGGCAGGTCGCCAGCTTCACGCGCCTGTTCTCGGCACAACCCTTGGGCGTCACCACCGATGCCGGTGCCGGCAGCGATGAAACCACCAACCAGCGGCATCCAGCAACCGCCAATGGGGCTGCCATGGTTCCAGCCGGCGCCGAAGGCGCCACCCCGGCGGCATCCAGCTCAGGCGCTGCTGCGGCCCACGCCACACAGCCAGGAGCCGTAGCGCTGCACAACATCGGAACCACCGATGCCGCGGCCGGACCAGCCACCGCCGCCCCCTCCCTTCAACCGGAGCTGATCACCACGGAGGCTCAGCTGGCCGCCCTGCTCATCAGGCTTCAGGCCGCCACCGATCCGGCCCATCCCGTGGCCCTCGACACCGAGACCACGGCCCTGAATCCCTTCCGCGCCGAGCTGGTTGGCATCGGGCTGTGCTGGGGTGCCGGCCCATCGGATCTGGCCTATATCCCGATCGGCCACGGCGGCAGCGAGAGCCAGGGTCTGCTGGCGGGCCTGGGCGAACCGGCAGCGGATGCCAGCATCACCCAGCTCCCCCTGGCAACGGTGCTGCAGGCCCTGGCCCCCTGGCTCGCCAGCCCCGCCCACCCCAAGACGCTCCAGAACGCCAAGTACGACCGCCTCGTGCTGCTGCGCCACGGCCTTGCCCTCGAGGGCGTGGTGATGGACACCCTCCTGGCCGATTACCTCCGTGATGCCAACGATCGCCACGGCCTGGAGGTGATGGCCCAGCGCAACCTGGGCTTCACCCCCACCAGCTACACGGAACTGGCGCCAAAGGGAGCCAGCTTCGCGGCGGTGCACATTCCGGCCGCAGCGCAGTACTGCGGCATGGATGTGCATGTGACCTGGAGGCTCACGGGGCTGCTGCGCGAGCAGCTCGCGGGCCTCGGAGCCGCCCTGCCGGTGTTGCTGGAGCAGGTGGAACTGCCGCTTGAGCCGGTGCTGGCCGCCATGGAGGCCACCGGCATCCGCATCGACTGCCCCTACCTGGCGGAGCTCTCCGCGGAACTGGCTACCACCCTGGCAGATCTGGAGATCCGGGCCCGCCAGGCCGCCGGCGTGGACTTCAATCTGGCCTCCCCCAAACAGCTGGGCGAGCTGTTGTTCGAAACCCTGGGCCTGGAGCGCAAGAAATCCCGCAAGACCAAGACCGGCTGGAGCACCGACGCCGCCGTGCTCGAAAAACTGGAACACGACCACCCGGTGGTGCCCCTGGTGCTGGAACACCGCACCCTCAGCAAGCTGCGCAGCACCTATGTGGACGCCCTGCCGGCCCTGATGGAGCCGGAAACCGGACGGGTGCACACCGATTTCAACCAGGCCGTCACCGCCACCGGAAGGCTGAGCAGCAGCAATCCGAACCT
>JAPLIE010000178.1 GCA_026389265.1 Cyanobacteriota bacterium
ACCCACACCCGAGTCGGAGAAGGCGGAATCGGAAAGTCCGGCATCCTCGAGCTCATGGAAGGCCTCCGAACCCCGACCGAGGCGGCGCCAGCGGGCCGTGGCAGTTTGGTAGAGGCGCTCATGCAGGCCGGTGTCGGCGGACTCGATCGGCGTCGGCAGGGCCGAGGGGGCGGAGTCGAGGGAGAAGGGAATGAACTGATCGAGGATCTGCTCAGAGGGATGAAGGGCCGGCACCCGGGCCACCGAGGAGAAGGCCAGGGAGATCCAACTGCCGGCGAGGCCGGCGTTGCGGAAGCCGAGCTCCACGCGGTAGTCGCGGTCGGAGAGGGGAACGGGGATGTACCACTCAGTGGCCTTGGCATCCACCGCCACCACCTGCAGGGTATGGGGGTGGGAGGAGCCGCCGGCCAGGCCGGTCACATCGGCCACCCGCAGGCAGAGCTGGCTGGCTCCAGCGATGGCGGCGCTTTCGCGGTCGGCCTCGGCGATATCCCAGAACACATAGGCCCAGTGGGGATCGCGGGGCAGGAACACCACTCGCGTCTCGGCGGCCGGGCGGGGAGCGGGGGCCATCTCGGCCTCGATCGTGGCGAGGCTCAGGCCAGTTTCTTCCTGGCGGCTGCTGATCGCTTCCACCAGCTGCTCCTTCGACTTACGGCTGTACAGGGAAACACCGAGGTCGCTGGCGATCTGACGCAGCTGTCGCAACGTCATCATGGCCATGGATGTCAGTGTCTTCTGGCTCACAGCTGAAGATTTCGTTCGGGATCAGTCTGCTGACGTTTCCTCTCAGGGGGGCCTGGGGCCGGCTGGGGGTCAGCATCCACTGACCCCCAATGAGGTGATCGGTTCGTGATCCCACCTCTCAGGCTGCCAGTCGCTGTCCCGCTCCGGTCCATAAAAAAGGGAGTCCTCAGGACTCCCAGGATGGGTCGTGACCCTTGTGCTGTTCGACCGGATGCCCGGTTCGCGACCCTCAGCGACCGATGCTTCGGTAGGGAACCTTCGAGAGGTAATCGAAGCTGGTGCTTCCTTGGGGAGCGCCAACTCCACGCAGGGCAGGAAGGCTGCGCACCCAGGGGAGGTAGTCCTCGGGGAAGCCACCGCGGCGTTGCTGGGCCCGGGCCGGGAAGGCCTTGGCAGTGCCGGTGTAAACGATCTGGGGGAAGCCCAGGATGCCGCGGTAGTACGCGTCGTAGCGGGGAGAGGTGAGGTTGAAGGGAGTTTCACCCACCTCACGGGAGCCCACCACCCGATTGCGGTGGTAGGGAACGGTGTCATAGCCGAAGTTCTCGAGGTATTCCTCGGAATCCAGGATCTGATCCACGGCACCTTTGATGCCCTTGGTCATGATCACGGCCGACCAAGCGATCTCCTCGGATTTGCCGTGGGTGGGACGGCCCAGCAGCTTTTCTACCAAGTGGCGGGCCACCTTGTAGTTGCTGTTGAGGTTGTAGAAGCTGCGGGTGAAGGTGTCCGAGAGGCAGAGCGAGCGGATGAAATCCCGCACGGTGATCTGGCCGTTGCGCACCTGAGACTCCAGGGTGCGGTCGCGGTCGACCTTGAAGGCGTGGAAGAAAATTTGCCGATAGGCAGCCTCGATCACGAAGTTCTGGTCTTCGCGGTCCATGGCTTTATCCATGGATACGGCCTTGGGGTCCTCGTCGGAGCCCACCCGGAGGGGGGCCACCCGGGAGTTCTGGGTGGTGGGGGCGTACTTGAGGAGGGGTAGAGCCACGCGGGGTCCGGCATCCGTGGTGGTGATCGTAGAAGTGCGGCCGCACCTGGCTTCCGCAGGTTCCGCCATGACTAACAGTCCGTAACGTTGCGGCCGGGTCCAGCCGTTCAAGGAAGCGCCTGTTCCGCCAGGCCCCGCAGCATCCCGGCCGCCGCCGATCACGCTCCCCTCGCTCCCCCGGAACCGTCGGCGGCGAGCCTCGTGGCGCTCAGCCACCCCCACAGGCGAGCGAGCGGGACCGGAGCCGGCTCGTAGGCCCCATCAAGGGCCATCCCGGCGGCATCACCGGGCCATCTCCCGCCCATCACGGTGCCGTCACCGGTCCATCAGCGGGGTATTCCTGCGGCACCACGGTGGCGCTAATGGCTGCTCAGCGGTGTGGCTCTGGCGAGGCTCACCAGCCCAGCAGGGACACACTCTCCCTAGGTTTCATGGCCCCGCTGGTAGCCGCTGTAGCGGCCCCTAGCTCCGGAGGTGCTGCGGATCCGCTGGCGGCAGCGCCCTCGATCCGCGTTTCGATGCAGAAGGAGGCGGTGTTGGAGAGCCCCTCCACCGTGCTGGTGCGCAGCCGCACGTTCGGCCCAGCGAAGCTGAACCGCTCGAGGCTGTTCATCGTTTCGTAGGCCGTGGTGAGCAGCAGGGCGTCCCGTTCGTCCATGGCAAAGCGGCCCGCCACGGGTGCCGTCTCGGCATAGCCGCGGTCGCGGAGCAGCAGGCCCTCGCGGCCGAGGGTGTCGGTGGGGATCAGGCCGAACACGCTCTCGCCCTCATGGGCTTCGCCGGCCTTGTCCCAGGCCATCGAACCGCTCCAGCGCACCCGGCAGCCCCCGACCAGGTTGGCGGGATCCTCGCCGTGGAGCTCGGCGATCGCCACCAGCTGGGGATCGCCGGCTTCGAGTTCCACCACCTCAATGAAGGAGCTGCCGGCCTCTGCCTGGCGATGCAGCAGGTGGTGGCTGCTGCGCTGGGAGCGCCAGCGGCCGCAGCTGAGCCGGAAGAAGCTGATCGCGTCAGAAATCGCCGCGGCCTCGGCGGCGGTGGCCGTGGGGTCGCTGGCGGGGGTGTGGCTGGGGCTGGAGGTGCTGCCGCTCACGCTGGCTGGCCGGGACTGGACACCCGGAGGGGGGAGACAAGATCGATAATCGCAAGATCGGGCCCCGGTTGTCGCCCCTTTCCCCCGTTCCCCTGCTCTTCATCCCCCTGCTGTCTTTCCCCCTGCCGGCCACGGCCGCCCTCCTGGCGGCCCTCTGCTGGACCCTCGCCAGCCTGCTGTGGCGCCGACTACCCACCTCCCTGTCGGCTGTGCAGCTCAACCTGCTCAAGAATCTGCTGGCGGTGGCGCTGCAGCTGCCCTTTGTCTTCAGCCAGGCCTGGCAGCTTCCGGCCCGGGGCCTGCTGCTGCTCGCTATCAGCGGTGTTGTGGGGATCGCCCTGGGGGACAGCCTCTTCTTCGCCGCCCTGCGCCGACTCGGCACCCGGCGGGCCCTCACCATCGATGCCGGCGGGCCGGCCTTCACCACCCTGGCCGGGGTGGTGCTGCTGCGGGAGTGGCCCGGTCCGGCCCAGATCGGCGGCATCGCCCTGATCAGCCTGGCGGTGGTGCTCGTGGCCCGGGGAGCGGCCCAGGCGCCGCCGGGCGATGGCTCCGGGGCCAGGGATGGCGATTCATCCAGCTCCGGCCAGGTGGCACGGCTGCCGATGGGCGGAGTGCTGCTGGCCCTAGGGGCGCTGGTGTGCGGCAGCCTCGGGGCCCTGCTCTCCCGGGCGGCCCTCTTGTCGGGGCCGATTTCGCCCCTGCAGGCGGCCACCCTGCGACTGGCCGCGGCCAGCCTGGCTCTGTTGCCCCTGGCCGGGCGAATCCCCCTGAGGGTGCCCAGGCCCAGGCCGGCACGGCGTCGCTGGCCCTTGCTGCTGCTCGCCACCCTGCTCGGAACCAGCGCCGGAATCGTGCTGCAGCAGGTGGCCCTTGCCGGCCTGAGCGGCGGATTAGCGGTGGCGCTGATGTCCACAGCGCCGGTGATGGCCCTGCCCCTGGCCTGGTGGTTGGAGGGGGATCGACCCGGCTGGCGGGGTCTGTTCGCCGCCATCGCCGCCTTGGCCGGGGTCAGCCTGGTGGTGGGGCTGCCGAGTCCGCTCTGAGGGGTGAGATCTCCAGCCGCTCCTGGGCCTCAAGCTCGGCCCAGCGGATCAGGTCGGCCAGTTCCAGGGCCAGGGGTTCTCGGCCCCGGCGGACCGCGATCGATTCCAATTGTTCCCCGAGTCCGGCCAGCTGGTCCAGGAAGGTGGCGGCGAACCCCGGATCCCCGGCTAGCTGGGGTTGGCTGGTGGCCCAGACCGCCAGGGCATCGCTGGCCGGCAGGGGCCCTTGGCTGCGGCCCGCCACGGCCTGGAAGGTGCGCAGGCCATGGGCCAGCAAGCGCAGGTGATGGCGCTCCAGGGCCGGCAGCAGGGTGGCCTCCAGTTCCGCCAGCTCGCTCGCTTCGATCACGGCGCGGCGCTGGCGGGGCTGAGGCGGAAGCCGCAGGAGTGACCTTCCTCAAGGCGCCAGTGCACCCGCTCGATCCGGCAGTCGGGAAAGGTGTGGCTGATCAGGGCTAGTTCCTGGTCGCACACCATCGGGAACTGCTCGGCGATCCGAATCACGGAGCAGTGGAACTCGCTGATCACCCAGGCTCCACCCTGTTCGGGGTCGGGCTGGCACTCCGCCACGAAGCCCTCCTGCCGCCTCAGCTCGACCAGGCGCTCCAGGCGCTCCGCCAAAGAGCCGCTGCCGATGCGGCAGCGATAGTCGCCCGCTTTCTCCAGCGCCTGCTGGTTCAGCAGCAAGCGGAGCGCATCCGGGGGCATGGCCTTGGCGAGGGAGTGGAGCAGGCCCAGGGCGAAGTGTTCGCTGCCGTTGGGAAACCGTTGGCGTCCGCCGGTGGTGAGGCGCCAGCGGTTGCTGGGGCGGCCCGGACCCTCCGGGGTGGGACTGGCTTCCACCAGGCCCATCTCCTCGAGTCCGCGGAGGTGGCGCCGCATCACCTGCACCGAAACCGAAAGCCTGCCGGCCAAATCGGCAGCCGTGGCCTCGCCTTGGCGCAGCAACAGAGCTAGTACGGCCTCGCGGGTGGGTGGGGCTTCGGCGGATTCAAGAGCTGTCGAAGTTCGGGACTTAGGATCACTGCGACGAGTTACGCCAACAGCGGGATTCATCCGGCGGCGGCTGCCGTTGAGGGCTGGACTCGGTGGAGAGCCTGGGGGGGGGGAGGCGGTCATGGTTCCACCGTTCCTGCTCACGATGCCACGGCCCGACAGCAGTTGGGGCCCTGTTGCCCACGTTCCCGCTGGCGTGGTCCCGGTTCGGGGTCCCAGGCCCAAGTGCAGTGCCCTAAGCTGAATAGATAACGAAACCTCTCTGTTTCGTAATTGGCGGTTGGTGGTACGCGCCCGGTCCGTGGCTTTGCGGCTGCTCCGGTTCTGTCGTTTCCTCCGGCCGGTGCGGGGCCATGCGTCTCGCCTTTTCTTCAGCACTGCCTTGTCTGCCGTGACCGTTCCCGACGCCGCCCCCAGTTCCGAGCCAGATGCCGCTGCACGGCCGGTTTCCGACAGCCTCGAGGTGATCCGCAAGTTCGCTGAGACCTACGCGCAGCGCACCGGCACCTATTTCTGCAGCGATCCGGGCGTGACCGCTGTGGTGCTTGAGGGCCTGGCCCGCCACAAGGATGAGCTCGGCGGTGCCCTCTGTCCTTGCCGCCACTACGAGGACAAGCAGGCCGAGGTGGCCCAGGCTTTCTGGAACTGCCCCTGCGTGCCGATGCGGGAGCGCAAGGAATGCCACTGCATGCTTTTTCTTACCGAGGACAATCCCTTCCGCGGCGAGCAACAGACCATCAGCTTGGAGGAGGTTCGGGCCCTCACCTCCGGTTGACCTTTCCCTCCCTTCCCTTCCTGTCATGAGCACCGCCGCCGTAGGAGATCTGGTCAGCCAGCCGTACAAGTACGGCTTCGTGACCGATATTGAAACCGAGAAGATCGCCAAGGGGCTCAGTGAGGATGTGGTCCGGCTGATTTCTAGTAAAAAGAATGAGCCCGCCTTCCTGCTCGATTTTCGCCTGCGGGCCTTCAGACAGTGGTTGGAGATGGAGGAGCCCGACTGGGCGGCCCTCGGCCATGCGCCGATCGATTATCAAAACATCATTTACTACGCCGCCCCGAAGCAGCAGGAGAAGAAGGGAAGCCTCGATGAGGTGGATCCCAAATTACTCGAAACCTTCGACAAGCTCGGCATTCCTCTGAGTGAGCAGAAGCGCCTCTCCAACGTAGCCGTGGATGCAGTGTTCGACAGTGTTTCGATCGGCACCACCTATCGCGAGAAGTTGGCCGAGCACGGCGTGATCTTCTGCTCGATTAGTGAGGCCGTGAAGGATCATGCCGATTTGATCGAGCGCTATCTCGGCACCGTGGTGCCCAGCAACGACAACTACTTCGCCGCTCTCAATTCGGCCGTGTATAGCGATGGCTCTTTCGTGTTCATCCCGAAGGGGGTGGAGTGTCCGATGGAGCTTTCCACCTACTTCCGCATCAACTCCGGCGACACGGGCCAGTTTGAGCGCACCCTGATCGTGGCCGAGGAAGGGGCATCTGTGAGTTACCTGGAGGGGTGCACAGCACCGATGTTTGACACCAACCAGTTGCATGCGGCTGTGGTGGAACTGGTGGCCCTTGATGACGCCTCGATCAAATATTCTACTGTGCAGAATTGGTACGCCGGTGATGAACACGGCGTCGGTGGTATCTATAATTTCGTCACCAAGCGTGGCCAGTGCCGTGGTGAGCGCAGTCACATCAGCTGGACCCAAGTGGAAACGGGTTCGGCGATCACCTGGAAATATCCCAGCTGTGTGTTGCAGGGAGCCGATTCGGTGGGTGAATTCTATTCAGTGGCTCTCACCAATAACCGCCAGCAGGCCGACACCGGCACCAAGATGATCCACGTGGGTCCCCGAACCCGTTCCACGATCGTGAGCAAGGGGATCAGCGCTGGCCATTCCTCTAACAGCTACCGCGGCCTGGTTCAAGTGGGACCGAAGGCGGTGGGCGCCCGCAATTTCAGCCAGTGCGATTCGATGCTGATCGGCGATCAGGCCGCCGCCAACACCTACCCCTACATCCGCTCCCAGCAACCGGAAGCGGCGATCGAGCACGAGGCCAGCACCTGCCGCATCTCCGAAGACCAGCTCTTCTATCTCCAGAGCCGTGGCATCGGCTTTGAGGAGGCGGTGTCGATGATGGTGAGCGGCTTCTGCCGCGATGTGTTCAACCAGTTGCCGATGGAATTCGCTGCTGAGGCCGATAAACTCCTCGCCCTCAAGTTGGAGGGCTCCGTAGGGTAGCAGGGTCTTCCTCAGCCCAGCCGAGTCTCCGTGGCGCTCGTGAGCGGCATGTCCGAGCAAAGCCATCGGGTTTGCCGTCCTGGCACAGCCCCCGCACCCGCCGCTGCTTCCCCCTGAGATTCGGGCCACCGGGGGAACCGCCCCTCCGCCCCGATCTTTCAGCCGCACTCCGCCGCACGCGTGCGCTTCAAGACCCGCTTCACGACACCGCCTCAGCAACGTTCCATTCCGGTTCCGGGCTTCGTTTCAGCCATCAGGCCGCTACGTTGGCCGCTTCCGTCCCGTCCAAGTCCGCCCCACCTGCTCCGCCGTGATCCGCCCCGAAGCTCCGGTTTTGCTTGAGATCCGTGATCTCCACGCCAGCGTGGCGGATCAGCCGATCCTGCACGGGGTGAACCTCACCATCCGCGCCGGCGAGATCCATGCCGTGATGGGTCGCAACGGCAGCGGCAAGAGCACGCTTTCCAAGCTGCTGGCTGGTCATCCTGCTTATACCGTGACCGGCGGCAGCGTGTCCTATCGGGGCGATGATCTGCTCGCCCTCGCCCCCGAACTGCGGGCACGCCGCGGCGTGTTCCTCGGCTTCCAGTACCCGGTGGAGATTCCGGGGGTGAGCAATCTGGAGTTTCTGCGGGTGGCCACCAATGGCCGTCGCCTGGAGCAGGGCGCCGAGGAACTCGACACCTTCGCCTTCGAAGATTTGGTGCGCGAGCGTCTGGCGGTGGTGCAGATGGATCCGGCTTTCCTGGAGCGCTCGGTGAACGAGGGCTTCAGCGGTGGCGAGAAAAAGCGCAACGAGATCCTGCAGATGGCCCTGCTCGATCCGCTGGTGGCGATCCTTGATGAAACCGATTCAGGCCTTGATATTGATGCCCTGCGCATCGTGGCCGGCGGGGTGAATCAGCTCGCCACCCCCGACAACGCCACCCTGCTGATCACCCATTACCAGAGGCTGCTGGATGTGATCACCCCCGATTACGTCCATGTGATGGCGGCGGGCCGCATCCTCCGCACTGGCGGCAAGGAGCTGGCGCTGGAGCTGGAAGATCGCGGCTACGACTGGGTGGACGCCGAATTGGCGGCCCTGGCGCCGGCGCCCGTGGAGGTGGGGTGATGGCGGCCCTTTCCATGCCCATCGCCGTGGCTGCTGTCAGCAGCTGGGGCTCCGAGCTCCTGAAAACCTTAGAGGTCCGCGTGTCGCCGGAGCCTGCCCTGGCGGCGGCGCAGCAACGGGCGGCCCAGGCCCTTGCAGACCGCCCGCTGCCCTCCCGGCGTCAGGAGGCCTGGCGCTTCACGGATATCGCACCCCTTTTGGGGATCACCACGGCCCTGCTGCCCCCGGCAACCACCGGGCCAGCCACGCTGCCCCGGGCTACGGCTGGGGTGGTGCGGCTGGTGCTGGATGGCCATGGCGATCCGCTGGCGGGGGTGAGCCTGCCGACCGGCATTGAGCCGATCCCCGTTGCCGATCTGGAAGCCCTGCTGCAGGAGACAGCCACCGATCGGGGAGAAGATCGGGGAGCGACTGGAGCGTCCAACCACGCCGCGGCCAGGGCCGGCTCTGAACCGCCCTGGAGCGGCCTGCTGGCCGCCGCTTCCGCCGGCCAGATCCTGGCCCTGCGGGTACGGGGCTTTGTGGAGCCCACCCTTGAACTGGTGAGCGATGCCGCCAGCGCTGAGGGTGTGCTGCCCCTGCGGCTGCTGCTGATCCTGGAACCCGAGGCCCGCCTAGAGCTCCTGCAGGTGCATCGTGCCGCCGGCGCCAGCCTCACCACCGTGCTGCTGGAGGCCCGCCTCGGGGCCGGCGCCCAGCTCAGCCATGGCCTGATCGGCCAGGGGGTTGGGGCCGCGGTGCTGCTGGCCGACCTGGCGATCGATCAGCAGCCTGGCAGTCACTACGCCTTTACCAGCGCCGTGGCCGGTTGGGCCCTGTCGCGGCTGGAGCCCCGCGTGCTCCAGAGCGCCGGCGGCGCCACCACCCGCCTGCGCTCGCTGCAGCGGGTGTATGGGCGCGAGATCGCTGATCAGCACAGTCAGGTGCGCTTCGAGGGGCCCGAGGGCGAGCTCGACCAGCTCCACAAGGCGATCGCCGACGGGGCCGGCCGCAGCGTGTTCAACGGCGCCGTGGCGGTGCCCCGGGCCGCCCAGCGCACCAATGCCGTGCAGCTCAGCCGCAGCCTGCTCCTCTCGGACCGGGCCCGGATCGACACCAAGCCCCAGCTGGAGATCGTGGCCGACGATGTGAAGTGCGCCCATGGCGCCACCGTGAGCCGCCTGCAGAGCGAGGAGCTCTTTTACCTCCAAAGTCGCGGCATCGCCGCTGCCAATGCCTCCCGCCTGTTGTTGCGCGGATTCTGCGGAGAGGTGCTGCGGGAGCTGCCGGCGGCTGCCGCGATCTGGCAGCCTCTAGCGATGGTGATGGCCGAGGAGGCCTCTCGGCCATGACCCTCACTCCCATGCCGATTGATGCGGCCCCAGGCGGCATCAACAGTTCCCCTAAAGGCCCTTCTGGGCACCCTCCAGCCCCAGGCGCCGGCTCCAATCCCCCCATGACAGCGACCCTCCCCGGCCAACCGAATGTTTCTGCCGGTGTGACGGAGCCCTCCCAGGCGATCTTCTCCGCCGCGATCACCACCCCTGCTCCTCTTGATGCCCACGCCGAGGATCTCGCGGCCCTCACCCGCCCCGATTTCCCACTGCTGAGCCAGATTGCTTGCCTGGGCCAGCCGCTGATCTATCTCGATTACGCCGCCACCAGCCAGAAGCCCCGCCAGGTGCTGGAGGCGCTGCAGCATTATTACGGCCACGACAACGCCAACGTGCATCGCGGCGCGCACCAGCTCAGCGCCCGCGCCACCGAGGGCTTCGAGCATGCCCGCGAGAAGGTGGCGGCCTTTGTGGGGGCGGCCAGTGCCCGCGAGATTGTGTACACCCGCAACGCCAGCGAGGCGATCAACCTGGTGGCCCGTACCTGGGGTGAGGCCAACCTGCGCCCCGGCGACGAGGTGCTGCTCTCGGTGATGGAGCATCACAGCAACCTGGTGCCCTGGCAGTTGCTGGCGGCCCGCACCGGCTGCGTCCTGCGCCATGCCGGTCTCACCGAATCCGGCGAGCTGGACCTGGAGGATTTCCGCAGCAAGCTCACCGATCGCACCCGGCTGGTGAGCCTGGTGCAGGTGAGCAATACCCTCGGCTGCCTCAATCCGATCGCCACGCTGGCGCCGCTCGTGCATGCCACCGGTGCCCTGCTGCTGGTGGATGCCTGCCAGAGCCTGCCCCACCAGAGCGTGAACGTGGTTGAACTGGGCTGCGATTTTCTCGTGGGCTCCTCCCACAAGTTCTGCGGACCCACCGGTATGGGCTTCCTCTGGGCGCACGAGGCGTTGCTCGAAGTGATGCCCCCCTTCCTGGGCGGTGGCGAGATGATCCAGGACGTGGAGCTCGACACCAGCACCTGGGCCGACCTGCCTCACAAGTTCGAGGCGGGCACCCCGGCGATCGGCGAGGCGATCGGCATGGGCGCCGCCATCGACTACCTGCAGGCGATCGGCATGCAGCGCATCCACGCCTGGGAGCAGCGGCTCACCCGCCGGCTGTTCGCACGGCTGCAGGCGATCGAAGGCCTGACGATTCTCGGCCCCACCCCCGAGCAGCAACCGGATCGCGCCGCCCTGGCAGCCTTCCACGTCGAGGGTCTGCACGCCAACGACATCGCCGCCCTGCTGGATTCCTCGGGCATCTGCATCCGCAGCGGCCACCACTGCACCCAGCCCCTGCACCGCCACTACGGTCTCTCGGGCACTGCCCGCGCCAGCCTCGGCTTCACCACCACCGAAGCCGAGATCGACCGCTTTGGCGAGGAGCTTGAGGGCGCGATCGGGTTCCTGCGGGAGCACAGCTGAGAGGCCAACAGCCGCAGGTCATCGGGATCCTGCAGGGCCTCCTCGCCCGTGGGTGCGTCCGGCTGCTGCCGCACCGCAGCACGCTCCCGAAACATCTCCTGATAGTCCTGCTGATCCAGGATCACGGTGCGGATTAAGTCGTCCACCAACCTTCGCTTCACCACCTCATGAAGCACGCCGTGGCATATCAGCCACAGGCACGTCGTCCGGACGGACAGGCGGATACGGCGGGTCCGGCTCACTCGCAGGCTAGGGGGGGGCCTCCGGCGCCTCCATGATCCTGATCCGCGCCTCAGTGGGCGAAGGCGTCGTGCCTTGCTGCCGCTGCTCCAGGACCACCGGAGGCGGTTTTGTTCGATCGGTTGACGCAAGTGTAGCCGGGCCGCTTACGATCGGGAGGCTGTCCAATATCCACAATAAAATGAGCATGCAAGTTAAATCCTCCTCTGGCGGATCGACACCTAACGGCTCTACCCCCAATGGATCCATGCCATCGCCTTCGGATCTGCTGCAGTTTCCAGTGCTTCAGGAATTTGCTGAGCTTACGGATAAACTGGTTGAGGCTATTGAATCTTCCAAGCTAATCCTGCAACGCAGCAACAACGAGATCGGGATGCTTTGCGAGAGCGTGCGCAACCTGGATCTCAGGCTTTCGGGTATCGTCCAACAGTTGGATGACTCAGCCAGGAAGACTCAGCAGGCGCCGAGCGAGGAGATTGCTGCTGAGTTGCAAGAGAGCGTGGCGAGCCTGAACGGCCGCCTGTCGGCCCTGGCCGAGCAGTCAGTCGAAGGGAAGACGGCCCGCATCGATGTTGAGGCCCGAACCGCTTCCACCGAACTTGATCTCGCGGACCTTCAGCAGGCTCTTGCCGCAACCCGCAGCCAATGTCTGACATTGGAGACCCAGCAACAGGCCTTGGCCATCAAAGTGGAAGGGCTGATCAAACAGGCTGACCAGCAAGCTTCATCCGCCCCGTCTGCAAACGTCGCCGAGTCCGTGGTCCAAGACAGCCATGGCACCGCACACCTGCCCCTGTCCCAAAGCCCCCACGATCAGAGCAACGACGTTCATAACAAGCGAGTCTCTCCCGACATAGCTCCAGTCTTCCCCCTCCACGGAGTTGCTGCACAGAACGAATCGCTCACTCCCTCACCAGAACCAGCCAAGCCCAGCCAGGGTGTTGCCACATCACAGAGGCATGGGTCCTCATTGACTTTGCCCCTGGTTGTTGGTGGCGTGGTCGCTAGCGCCTTGCTGGGAGTTGGCCTTGTTTTTGTTGGTCCAAACCTGTTCCGTCAGCCTGAACCTGGCACTTCTGTCAAGTCGGTTTCGCTACCGCAAAACCCCCTTCCTGCAAGCGCCGAAGCATCAAGCCCCCCCGGCCCAGTAGCAGCGGTCAGTAAGCCGGCTCCTCCCGCACAAGACAAGCTCAAGATCGACTGCCCAGACATCTGCTGGGTAGAGGTTAATAGAGTCGTGGATGGCAACACGATTTATGCCCGCATGCTCAAAGGCTCTGTTGAATTTCCGATCGGCAAGGGGCTGAATGTTTCTTCCGGCCGTTCCGATATCCTCAAGCTCACGATCAATGACGGTGCTCCGTTTGTGCTCAACGCACGGGAGATGATTAGCTCAAGGTTGATCAAATCCCCTTCCTGATCAGGCTCGGGTGAGTGTCGCCCTACTCAGAGCCCCCACCAGCAGTGGGACCCAGCGCCAGCGATCACATGCCGCGGCCCTAGTAGACGCAGAGGGTCACGCTGGCGTTGCCGCGTTCGGCAGCCGGGCGAAGCGATCGTGGCCCGTGGATGGCCGTGATCCGGTTGTCCACCGCCGTGAAGCCGGCCTGCGCCAGCAAGGGTCCCAGCCGCGGGCTGGTGCCGTGGATGTAGGGGCGCTCGGTTATGGCTTCAGCTCCGGTGATAGGCCCCGCCTTGCTGAATCGACAGCGCCCGGTAGAGCTGCTCCAGCAGCAGCAGGCGGGCGAGTTCGTGGGGAAAGGTGAGCGGCGAGAGGCTGAGCCGCCAGCTGGCGCCGGCCTTAAGGGCCGGTTCGAGGCCATCGGCGCCGCCGATCACGAAGGCCAGCCGCTCCGATCCCGTGCCTTGCAGCCGCTCCGCTAGGGCCTGCGATCCCAGCAGCTCTCCCTCTTCGCAGAGCGCCACCAGCCGCTCCTCGGGCCGCAGCTCCGCCAGGATCGACTGCCCCTCCCGCGCCGGGTCGGCATCGCGGAGCTCGCTCACCACCAGCCCCGGCAGGCGCTTGAGGTACACCGCCAGGCCGTCCTGGATCCAGCGCTTGCGCACCTTGCCCACGGCGATCACCCGGATCCGACTGGGATTGAGCACGGGGACCTGGGGAGCAGGCCTCCATCGTGCTATGGCGGTGTGGGGGCGTTTCCTGGAAGGCGGGCCGTGCCGGGGGATCAGCCTGGCTGTGATTCCCCCCTTGGGCTCGCTCGGAGTGGTTGCTGCACTCCCGCTCCTTTCTGGGCGGCCCCGACCGCCGATCATGGACTCGGACCGCCGATCATGAACACCGCATCGATCGAGACGGGTACATGGCGGCACCTCACAGAAGCCTGCCGCAGCCAAAGCGGTTCCATCCGCTCCGACCAAGGGGGAGACGGTCGTGATCACACCGGCGCAGCCCACTCCCGATCCGGCGGCCACTCCCGAAGCGGGGCCAGCCCCGACCCTCTTCCTGGTGGTGCTGGGCGGCCGCATTGCCGGGGCCCACATCGAGCTGCACGATGTGCGCTTCGTGGCGGGCGCCAGCATCGACGACACCCTGCCGGCATTGCGCCGCCAGTGGTTCGGAGCGCGCAAGGGATTGCACCTCGACAGCTGGATGGCGGTGCGTTTTGTGGATGGCTACCGGGTGGAGCTGCGGCCGGAGCCGTTTGCCGGGTCCGAGCGGCTGTGGTTCGTGAACATGGGTGGCTACGACCCGCAGCAGCTGGCGGAGCTGCATGCCTTCGGGGTGTTCGTGGCCACCAGCCCCCAGGCGGCCAAGGCTGCCGCCCGGCGGCGCTTGCTGCCGCAGGCGTTGGAGCGCCACAAGGACGACCTGCACGGCGTGGTGACCGCCCTCACGGATGGGCTGGACGACTGCCTGGAAGTGCAGCTCAGCCTTGCCGCTGATCCCGCTGGTCCCGCTGATCTTGCCGAGTCAGCCGATTCAGCGGCGACGGCCGCGGCCGATAGGATTCAGGCCTGCTGGGCGGTGCATCTGATCCCCGATGGCCGCGAGCAGCCCCAGATCCCGGATTGGTTTGGCTACCGGTTGATCTGAGCCCAGCCTTGGCCGCCTGTTCGCCCCGCCTCAGCCCTGCCAGGTCTGCACCACGGCGCTGGTGAGGGAGCCTGCGTCGACGCCGGGCAGCAGCACCTGCTGGGCGTTGAAATCCAACAGCACGCTGGCGCCGCCGGGGGTGGCCACCACGCGGGCCTGCTGGCCTTCGGCCCAGAAGCCCTTGAGGTCGAGCACGTCCTGACGGGGATCGAAGCCGTTGATGGTGAGCCGGCGACCCCAGGCGTAACTGAGCTGGAAGCGCTCGGCACTGGTGGCACTGGCGCTGAGGGTGGTGGTGGCGGCCGCCACGGCGATGGGGAGGGTGCCACCCACGGCCGGGGGGCTGGTGAGTGTGCCGCCCGGGGCGGGCGGAGTCAACGGGGTGGTGCCACCGGAGATCACCGGATCGGTGCCGTAGTCGCCCCAGAGGGCGCTGAAGCTGCCATCGGCGGCGGCGGTGCCGCTGTGGGTGTTGGCCACCTGGCCCACGGGCCCCGCCTTGTCGCGGGCGATCGACCACATCGAGAGCATGCCCAGGCCCTTCTGGCGGGCGAAGTCCTCCAGCAGCTGGGCATCGGCGACGGTGAACACCTCGCTGGTGATGTCGTTCACGCCGATCATCGGGGTGACACCCAGCTGGTTCCAGCCGAAACCCTGGTTGAAGCCCTGGAACAGGTCGCTCAGCTGGCGGAAGCTGGCGTTGGCGGCATCGATGGCGTACTGGCCCATGGTTTTAAGGGCCGGCGGCGCGGCGCCGTCGCCGTAGTCCATGGCCATGATGTTCACTCCATCGAGCTTCACCCCCGCCGCCAGGGCCTGGCGCACCACCGCCAGGCCGTCGGCGGTGAGGCCCTGGGGCAGCACCGGCAGGGTGGTCCAGATCTCCAGGGCGGGATGGCTCTGCTGCAGCAGCTTCAGGGCATCGGCCAGCAGTTGGTTGGCGGCCCGGTTGGCCAGGGCGGCACCTTCGATGTCGAAGTCGATGCGGTTCAGGGCGAGGCTGTCCACCACCTGGCGGTAGCGGTTGGCCAGGTCGTTGGCGGTGGCGCCGCTGGCCGCCAGCTTCTCGGCCAGGCTCACGCCGGCGGCCCCCCCGAAGGACACCATCGCATCGCCGCCCACCGCCCGCAGCTGGGCAACTTCCTGCCGCAGGGCGATGGCCTGGCTGTTGCTGCTGTTGAGGCTGAGGGCCTCCAGGCCGGCCCAGGCGGCATTCCCGGCGGCCGTGGCCTGGATGAAGCCGAGGGTGAAGAGGCCCACTCCGTGCTGGCGGGCGAGGCCATCGAGGTCGGGCACCGGGTAAAGGCCCATGTCCACGTAGGGAGCGAAGAACTGCTCGCCCCAGAGGGCATCGGCGGCGTTGCCGGAGTTGGCGCCGCCGGGTGGCAGGGGGGTGGTTGTGGTGCCACCGCCGCCGCTTGGGGTGGTGCCGCCGCTGGTGCCGGGAGTCGTCGTCGGAGTGGGATTGGGCGTCGGGGTTGGAGTTGGTGTGGGTGTTGGAGTTGGTGTCGGCGAGGGCGTAGGGGTTGGAGTGGGCGTAGGAGTTGGTGTCGGCGTGGGGAGCGGCGCTGGCGTGGAGCTGCCCCCGCGGCTGACGGTGAGCAGCACCTCTTTGGCGCTGAGCATCGCCAGCCGGGTGCCGCTCGGCAGGGCTCCCTGCACGTAGGAGCTGCTGGCGCGGTTGGGCAGCAGGGTGGTGCCCCAACTGGGGGGACGCAGGGTGATCAGCCAGGTGCCATCGGCCTGCTTGCTTTGCTGGAGGGTGAAGTTGCTCACCTGGTTGAGCGCATAACGGCTCACGAAGCTCACGCTCCACTGGCTCAGCGCGGTGGCGGAGGTGTTGGTGAGGCTGATTTCCCCGTCAAAGGCGCCGTTCCATTGGTTGCGGATCGTGAGGTTCAGGCTGATGCCTGGGGTGCTGCCCGCGGTGGTGATGACCATGGAGGGAGGGATGGGGGAGGGCCCGATTCTTCGACGGCCCCTGCGCCGCCGCCATCCTGCAGATGAAGGATTCCGCCTTCGCGGCTCAGCACCGGGCCGGCCTGTGGATTCAGGGGAGGTAGCCGAGCCGCAGGCCGGCCACGGCGGCGGCGGTGCGATCGGGCACCTGCAGCTTCGAGAGGATGCGCTGCACATGGTCGCGGGCGGTGACCTCGGCGATCTGCAGCCTCTCGGCGATGGCGCGGTTGGTGCAGCCCTCGGCCACCAGGGCGAGGATTTCCACTTCGCGGGCGGTGAGTTCGAGGCTGGCCGGACCCGTTTCGGCGAGCACGGCCTGGCAACGCGCATCGAGGAAGGCCTGCCCCCTACCGAGGCTGGTGACAGCCTGCAGCACCACGCCCCGACCCACGTTCTCCTGGCTGATCAGGCCCTGCACCCCGGCCGCCAGGGCGGCCCGGATCACCACCCGGTGCGGGTTGGCGAGGCTGAGCAGCACGGTGGGCGGCGAGGGGCGCTGCAACAGCTGGCCCAGCACCGGCAGGGCTGGCCCGTCCTGCAGAAATTCCTGGCTGAGCACCAGCACGTCGGTGGCGATCTCCGGCAGGAGCGCCGGCACGGAGGCGGCCCGATGGCAGAGGCCCAGCAGCTGCTGGGAAGGCTGCCCCGCGGGGGTGTCGAGCATGTGGGCCGCCATCAGCAGGCCGTAGGTCCGATCGGTGGTGCAGAGCAGCAGGCGCCATGGACGCAGTTCGTCACTCAGGCGGCGCTTCTGTTCCTGAAGCCAGAGCGGGTCGGGCTGGGTGGGGGCGTGGTCCTGGCCTTGCTCCATGCCTTGGGAGGTCTGGCCCGTGGAATCATCCCGTCGTAGCGGAGCAGCGTGGCAAACGGCAGCGGTGTTGACGCCAGATCCACGCTGCTTCTGACTGGACGCACTTGCATGCGGTGGGTTGACAGGGAAAGGGCGCGACAGCGACGAGATCGAGATGGCTAACGACAGCGATCGCGATCGCAAATGGGACAGGGACAGCGGTATCCATTTTCCCAACGACCAAGGTGCTGCGGGACAGCGTGGTGCTGGGGGGGCGGAGGGAGGAGTTGTGGCTGTGGCCGCCGGGCATGGGGGTTGGCGTGCCCTCGGCTCAGGCCGGGCCGGTGCTTTTCGCTCCGCAAGATCCCTGCTTCCCCTGCTGCTCCTGGTGCCCCTGGCCGGCTGCGGCCCCCGCCCCCCGTTTGAGGTGCAGACCCTGGCCGATGCCGGCCTGAAGCCCCTGCCCGCCGAGCAGCTGGAGGCCTGCGCCGCGACATTGCGGCTGCCCCCCGAATTGCCCCGCCCCGCCGCTGCCACCAACTTCGGCGAGCGCCAGCGGCGCGATGCCTTTGGCCGCGAGGTGCCGCACCAGCCCCAGCTGATCGTGCTGCATGAAACGGTGATCAGCGCTGCCGACACGGCCCGCCGTTTCGCCACCCCCCACCCCCGCGACGACGACCAGGCCAGCTACCACCTGCTGCTGGACCGCGCGGGCCAGCGGCTGCGGATCGTGCCCGATGCGGGCCGGGCCTTCGGGGCGGGTATGGCGGCCTTCGGCGATTTCACCGTGCGGATCCGGCCCGGCTCGGTGGGATCGCTCAACAACGTGGCCCTGCACCTGAGCCTCGAGAGCCCGCCCGATGGCCGCGGCGATGGCGATGCCCATTCCGGCTACACCGCCGAGCAATACCGAGTGGCGGCGGGCCAGGTGCTGCTGTGGCAGGCGGCCTTCGGCATCCCGATCAGCCGGGTAACCACCCACCAGGCCGTGGACCGCAGCCACAGCCGCCGCGATCCCCGCAGCTTCCGCTGGCAGGCGTTCGATGCCGCCTGGCGTGACGCGGCCCAGCGCTGTGGGCTCACGGCCTACGACCGGGGGCGGGCGACGCTCTGAGCGCGCGAGCCGCACCGACTGGATCGGGCCGCAGGCACCCCTCAGGGCATCGCGCTTGAGGGCAATAGAGGGGAGAGCACGACATCAGTTGGGCGCGTCAGGGTGCTCGGTCTACAGGCCGTGACCCCGCTGTTGTTGTCGCTCTAACGCCTCCGTAACCGGCTTAGCCTGAAACCGAAGCTCCGCCGGTGCGATGACCATCGCCCCACCCGCTGCCACGCCTGCCACGGGCTCTGCCGACGAGGCTCCTTCTATGGCCTTGGCGCCCTTGCTGTTGCCACCGGAGTTGCGGCTGTCCGTGGAGCAGTTCGCCCTGGTGTGTGAGGCCAACCCGGAGGCGGTGCTGGAACTGATGGCCGATGGCCAGCTGATCACGATGACCCCCACCGGAGGCGAGGCAGGTCGCCGTAACACGCGCTTGCTAGCCCGTCTCCAGGTCTGGGCAGACAGCCAAAGGGGATGGGTGGTGTTCGACAGCTCCACTGGTTTCCGCCTCCCGGATGGCTCGGTGCTCAGCCCCGATGCGGCGGTGGTGCGACAGGAGCGTTGGCAGCCCCTCACGCCGGAGCACCGCCGCGGCTTCCCGCCCTTGTGCCCCGATCTGGTGATCGAACTGGCCAGCGCCAGCGATACAGGTCCCCGCGGCGCCGAAGCGTTGCGCCGCAAGATGGCCGCCTATCAAGCCAATGGCGCTCAGCTGGGCTGGCTGCTGTTCCCGGAGCAGCGGGCGGTGGAGATCTGGCGGGCGGGAGCTTACGCATCCGCGCTGGTTGCGATGCAGCGGATCGAGTCGGCTGCGGTGCTGGAAGGGGGCGAGCTGCTGCCGGGGCTGCGGCTGGAGCTGGCGGAGCTCTGGGAGGGTTAGCGGCGGGGGGGGGCCCCGGGGATGCTCAAGCTCATCGGGCCGAGCTGAGCGGCAACAGTTCGGCGGCAACTCCGCGGGTCTTCAGAAGAGCCACCGCCTGGCGGTCGAACGACACGAACCTCTCGCCGCCCAGCCATTGGCCCTCGTGGGCAATCAGGCCATCGGCAAAATCACCGCCGGCCTCCAGCAGGGCCAGGCCTGCCTCCACGGCCGGGCGGTCCACTCGCACGCCCTCGGCATCGAGCAGCGAACGGATGGCGCCGCTGATTTCGGCCACACTGAAGCCGTAGACACGGCGCAGCACCCACACGAGCTCCCAGAGCACAGGCAGGAGCACGGCGATCGCCTCGGCCTGGCGGAGGGTTTCGATCGCGATGGCGGCCTGGGCGGGATCATCGGCCACCAAGGCGCGCACCAGCACGTTGGTGTCGGCGGTGAGGTTCAAGGCTGCTCGCTCCAGCCGGCGACGGCCGCCGCCTGGATCTCCTCAAGGGAAAGAGCCCGGCTGCTGCGTCCTGCCAGCCTGCCAAGAAAGGACTCGATCGAACCGCCGGGCTGGGCTGCCCGCACCTCGATGCGGCCACCGGGGAGTGGACTCAGCTCAATTTTGTCACCGGGGCCCACACCGAGAAGGCGCAACAGGTCGCGGCGGAGGGTCACTTGGCCCTTGGCGGTGATGGTGAGGGTGCCCATGGGCGCAAGACAGCAACCTTGCATGGTAAAAGTGTTTCGCCTTACTCTGATCCGCCGATGTCTAGGCGCAGCGAGCTCGGGCCGCTCGATCTACGTTTGGCCGCGATCCAGGGAGCCCCTGAACCCCTGCGCGCCAAGCGGTTTGAGCCCACCCCGAAACCACAGCCTCTGGCTGAAGGGATCCACCACCAGGGTGCCGTCGTTCACGAAGCTGGCGCCGAGCTGGGCGGCGGGTTCGCTCCAGGTGCCGATGCCGCCGCAGGCCTGGATCGCAGCCGGGCTGTCCTTGAGGAACAGGGTCACGCCCGGTAGCCGGCGCACCGCGCCACCATCGCTGCCCACCAGCTCCACGGCCCTGCCGGCGGCCAGGCGGTAGGCCAGCACCCGCTCCACTGCACCGCGCACGCAGCTGCTCAGGGTGAGGTCGGCACCGGGCTCGCGGATCAGGGGCATGCCGGCCCTCTCGAGCCGCTGCAAAAGAGCCCGGTTGATGTTCATCGAGGGCGGCCTGAGGCCATCGGCATAGCCGGTGTCCACCTGGGCCACGGCGCCCACGGATCCGATCCGTAGCGGGATCGTGGGGATGTTGGGGCAGCCGCCCCGACGCGGCGACGCCGGGCACCGCAACGCGCTGCCGCTGGTGCCGTAGTAGTCGCGGCTGGAGAGCGGCAGGAAGCCGGCCCGGCGCAGTTCGCCATCGCTGCAGAAGCCCGCTGCTGGGGCGCGGCGCAGCAGGCCATTGGCGTAGTCGAGGGTGATCACGTGAGCGTTGAGCAGATCGGTGCCGATCAGCCCCGCCTGGGGCAGCGGGCCGCGGATGCCGCTGTGGTCCTGCACGCTCAGCCTCAGCGGCGCCCACGGGCCGAAGAAGTCCACCCCCGCGAAGCGGTCGGAGCTGCCCGGCAGCGGCACTGGTGTCGCTGCGCCCCCAGCACCACCCGCTGCGCCCCCAGCGCCCGCCGCGCTGTTCCCACCGCTGCTCCCCGCACCAACCGCCGCCTTTCCCGCCGCACCCCCCAAGAACGTGCCCGGCGAGATAGCGCTGCCATCAGCCCCCAGGTCCACCACGAAGAAGCCCGTGTGCCCCTGCACCCGCACCGGCGTGTAGGGCATGCCGCTCGACACGATCAGCGAGCGGGTCTCGCCCAGACAGGCCAGCGGCTCCTGCGGCAGCGGCCGCGCCTTCAGCCCCAGCTCGGCCCCGGGGGCCAGCACGAGCAGCAGCGCCCCGAGGGCGCCGAGGGTGAGGGGGATCCAGTGCATCGGCCCATCCTCGGCGGGAACGGGCAGACCCTGACTCAGGCCCGGTGCAACTGCAGGTCGAATTCAGGTTCAGGCCAGTGGGCATTGGCGGAAACAGCCATCAGCCCTCCAGGCGGGCCAACCGACCGTTCAGCGCCCCTGCGGCCTCTTGCCCGCTGACCACAGCCAGGGCTTCCACCTCCCTTACGATCCGCCCGGCGATGGGCAGGCCCAGTCCGTTCGCCGATCCGACAGACGATGCAACCTGCCCCGCCCACGCCTGCTCCGCCCACGCCTAGCCAGCCGCAGCAGCTCTCGCGATGGCTGCTGGCCGCTGCGGCGGCCGTGGTGCTGGCCCTGGCCTGGCTCACCACCACGCCGATCGGCACCCAGCTCACGGCCTGGCTGACGCCCGTCTCCGATGCGGGTGATCAGGCCATCGCCCGGGCCTTTCAGGCCCAGCGCAGTGGCGTTCAGGTGGCCAGCGATGGCGTGGTGGAACGGGTGCTCTCCGACGACAACGCGGGCAGCCGCCATCAGCGCTTCATCCTGCGGCTGGATTCCGGCCACAACGTGCTGGTGGCCCACAACATCGATCGCGCCCCGCGTCTGCGGGCCCTGAAGCCCGGTGATCGCGTCGCCTTCTTCGGGGAATACGCCTGGAATGGCAAGGGTGGGGTGATCCACTGGACCCACAACGATCCGAACGGCCGGCACATCGCCGGCTGGTTGAGCCATAACGATCAGCGGGTTCAGTGATGGTCGGATGGGGTGTGCAGCTGGGGCCGAGCTGGGCGGTCTGTTCGCTCCGGGCGCCGATGCCGCCGAAGGCTTGCATCGCCGCCGGGCCCCTTCAGCCCCCGGGCACCAATTCCCCATCCCACAGGCTCGCCAGCGTGTAAGGGCCCCCCTCCAGGCACCAGATGCGGCCGTCGATCAGCCGCCGCCCCTCATCCAGCGCCGTCAGGCGGGCCATTAGCTCCCCATCGAGCGCCTCTCCCGCGGCGGCCAGGTTTTCGGCTAGCCGCGCCGGCTGCACGGATTTGGGGATCACGGCGGTGCCGCAGCCGATCCCCCAGGCCAGCAGCAGCTGGGCCGGGGTGAGCCCCCGCTGCGCCGCCAGCGCCACCACCTGCGGGTGCTGCAGCACCAGCGGCGGCCGGTTGGCGCCACTGGAGCCCAGCGGCCCGTAGCCGGTCACCACCACCCCGTGCTCGCGGCACCAGGCGATCAGCTCGTTCTGCTGCAGCAGCGGATGGCGCTCGATCTGCAGCGCCTCCGGCCGGATCCGGGCCCCGGCGCTCAGGTCCTTCAGCTTGGCGCCACTGAAGTTCGACACGCCGATGTGGCGCGTCAGCCCCTGATCCACTAACGCCTCCATGGCGGTCCAAGTGGTGGCCAGAGGCACCTGCTCGAGGCTCAGCTGCTGCTCGGGGCTGCTCGCCATCGCCACGCCGCGCCGCTGGGCCAGCGGCCAATGCATTAAGTAGAGGTCGAGCTGTTCGAGGCCCAGGTCCGCCAGGGTGCGCTCCAGGGCCGGCCGCACCTCGTGGGGCTCGTGGCAGTCGTTCCAGAGCTTGCCGGTGATCCACAGCTGCTCGCGCTGCACGAGGCCGTCGGCGAAGGCCTGCCGCAAGGCCTCGCCGATCTGGGGCTCGTTGCCGTAGATCGCGGCCGCATCAAGGTGGCGGTAGCCCAGCTCCAGGGCGGTGCGCACCGTGGCGGCGGTGCGCTCGGGCGGCAGGCGCCAGCTGCCGAGGCCCAGGGCGGGCATGGCGTCGCCGTTGGCGAACGGCAGGGCGGGCATGGGGCGGGACATAGGGGCGGCCAATAGGAGCGGTGATCGGCCGGCTGACCGCGGCGCCCTGACGGCCTACACGCTGGAGGGACTCCATGCCAACGATCTCGCCTCCCTGCTGGATTCCGCCGGCATCTGCATCCGCAGCGGCCGCCACAGCACCCAGCCCCTGCACCGCCGGTTTTCTCAGGAGGCATTCCTGAACGGCGCCTCAGGCCAGTGAGTGGAGCCCGATCGCATTGCCTTCGGTGTCCACCAGGATCGAGATGAAACCAAACGGGCCGATCGACATCTTGGTCTGCTTCACACTGCCGCCAGCCGCCACGGCCCGCCCCTCCTCGCTGATGCAGTCCGCGCTGCTGAAGTAGGCCAGGGTGCCGCTGCCTCCTGAGGGCACACCTGGCATGTGCACCAGCGCGCCGCCGGCGCCCCATTGGCTGGAGTCGGAGGGGAAGGCCCACATGGGGATTTGGCTATCCAGCTTCTCGAGCTGGAAGCCAAACACCGCCTCGTAGAAGGCCTTGGCCCGCTCCAGATCCTGAACGTAGATCTCGACCCAGGCAAAGGCGTTGGCGGCCATGGCGATCGAAGGTACAGGAGTTCTTCAACGTAGGCATCCCATCCGGTGTCGTCCAGCACGTTGTCCCCGCTTCCTCCGATCCTTCAAGATTGCGTCGCTGGAGAGGGACCTGTGAACATTGAAGGCAAGGCCTGGCGCACCATCGGCCTGCAGGAGGGCGGCGAGGCGGTCTGGGTGATCGACCAGACCCTGTTGCCCCATCGCTTCGAAACCCGTTCCCTCCGCTCCCTGGAGGACGCCGCGGTGGCGATCAGCACGATGGTGGTGCGGGGCGCCCCCCTGATCGGGGTGACCGGCGCCTACGGCCTCATGTTGGCCCTCCAGCGCGACCCCTCCGATGGCGCCCTGGCGGCGGCCTTCGAGCAGCTCAATGCCACCCGTCCCACCGCCGTGAACCTGCGCTGGGCCCTGGAGAGGGTGCGCGATCGGGTGGCGCCACTGCCGGAAGCGGAGCGGGCCGCGGCGGCCCAGGCCGAGGCGGGCGCCATCGCCGAGGAGGACGTGGCGATGTGCGCGGCGATCGGGGATCACGGCCTGGCGATCTTCCGCGAGCTGGCGGCGGCCCGGCCTCCCGAACGTCAGGGACAACCCTTCAACGTTCTCACCCACTGCAACGCCGGCTGGCTGGCCACGGTCGACTGGGGCACGGCTCTTGCGCCCATCTACAAGGCCCACCGATCCGGCCTGAAGGTCCATGTGTGGGTGGATGAAACCCGCCCCCGCAACCAGGGCGCCAGCCTCACCGCCTACGAACTGGGCCAGGAGGGGGTGCCCCACACCGTGATCGTGGACAACGCCGGCGGGCACCTGATGCAGCACGGCCAGGTGGATGCGGTGATCGTGGGCACGGATCGCACCACCCGCCGCGGCGATGTGTGCAACAAGATCGGCACCTACCTCAAGGCCCTCGCCGCCTTCGACAACAAGGTGCCCTTCTACGTGGCCCTGCCCGCCTCCACGATCGACTGGAGCATCGACGACGGCGTGGCCGAGATCCCGATCGAGGCCCGTTCCGAGCGCGAGGTGACCCAGATCCAGGGGCAGCTCACCCCGGCAGGGGGAACGTCCAGTGGCGGGAACGAGGCACCGGGCCACCTGGCCACGGTGCAGCTCACACCCACCGGCTCCCGTGGCTTCAACCCGGCCTTTGATGTCACCCCGGCCCGCCTGGTCAGCGCCCTGATCACCGAGCGAGGCGTGGCGCCGGCCAGCGAGGCGGGATTGCGGGAGCTGTACACCGGCTGATCCTGCGTCTCCGGGGCTCAGGTCGGCCTGCTGCCTCGCCAGTGCACATCCTTCAATCATTAAGTTCCCCATTAGGGGGATCTCCAGTCCGATAAGAAAGCTGCAGGATGGCTCAGTTCATTCGCGCCATCCTTTCAGGGTTTGTCATCCCATGGTTGCCATCTCCTACATACAGGCTCCGGCGGTAAGTCGTACCAAGATCTCCCCGTTGCATCGTTCGCCGCGGCGGGTCACCATCACCGTTCCCTATGCCCTGTATGCCGAATTGCTGGCTCGTTCCGATCAGCAGGGAAGGAGCCTCAGCAATCTGGCGGCTTTCCTGCTTGAAGCGGCTATCTCCAGTCCTTGAGTTTTCTTACTGAGGCTTCCGTTCCCGTTTTCGATTTTGATCCCTTAATCCGGAAGACTCACGAGGCATGCCCGCAGGGCAATGACTACGGCCTAAGTACGATCCCGGGCCTTTAGTTTGCGCAGGATGTTCTTCACGTGGGTCTTCACGGTTTCCGGCGTGTTCTTCAGGCTTTCGGCGATCTCGGCGTTGCAGGCGCCATTCACAATCGCCTGCACCACCTCAATTTCACGAGCGGTGAGCAGGCTCTCCTGGCGCTGGGCTGGCTCCGAGGACGTCCATCCAGGCCGGGGCTGTTGCAGGCCCTCCTGGTCGGGATTCGGTGTAGCTGTGGCGTGCCGGTGAGGCGGGTTTCACTGGGGTTTTCTTCCAATTGCACTGCCTCCTGGCCGTGGCGGTATTTGCGGTTGGTCCTCGATTGGATTCTTCGTGTGTTGCTGTTCCTGTGGGCTGGTCCGCACCAGAGGGAACTGAGTGGCTTTGGGATGGCTATTCTGGCCCCTACTTGCAGCATATTGGCAAGATTCTGTTGCCGATCTTTGGTTCGGTTGTCCGCTCCTTCGCTGTTGGTGCTGAGTTGGTGCTGAGTTGTCGTTGTGCTGAAGTTGTCGTTGCGCTGAAAGTGTATCGATGTTGCATCGATGTTGTGGGGAGGAGGGGCGCCGCCGTGTGCTGGCTTAGAATGGGTTGGCTTCTCTATCCCGCGCCCGATGACCCCGGCCCTGCCCGCCAGTTCCCCGCCGCCCAACTGGGTGGAAGCGAACCATCCCCTCGGCTGGCTGATCAACCGGGTGCTGGCGGTGGAGCCGCTGCGCCAGCTGTTGTTCTGGCAGGCCCGGCGGCTGATCATCCGCACCGCCGAGGGCCGCGGCATCGCCTGGCGCCAGCGGCGCGAGCAGCTTCAACTAGCCGCCGAGCCCCTGCTGGCGGCCAGCACCAACCCCTCGCTGGCCGTTCCCGCCTACTATCGGGCCCGCTTCCACGCCTACAACCAGGGCAACCTCTGCTGGGCCGCCGCCTGCGAGGCCGAGCAGGCCACCGATTCGATGGCCCTGCGGGTGTGGCCCGAGGAGCCGGAGCTGGAGCCCGCTGTGGCCCAGCTGCGATTGCGTCGCGCCATCTTCAGCGCGATCGAGCCGAGCCTCACTGGCCCCGTGCAGCGGGTACTCGATCTGGGTTGCTCCGTGGGCGTGGGCACCTTCGCGTTGCGGGAGTGGCTGCTGGAGCGACAGGCGCTGGCAGGCGGCGGCGCCGGAGGAGAAGGCGGCGTGGCCTGCGCAACGGCCGAGGACTCCTCCGCCAAGGCGAGCGCCCAAGGTTCTCGGCAAGCCCCGACCGTTCTCCCGTTGGTGGAGGGGCTCGATCTCTCGGCCGAGATGCTCGCCGTGGCCCGGGTGCGGGAGGCCGAGGCCCTCGCCGCATCAAGCCTCGCTGCCCTCCCGACCGCAGCCGCGGGGCGTAGCCCCGGCTCAGCCGGCCCTGATGTTCCATCCCCGCGAGAACCATTTGCCCCAGCGGCCTCCGGCACCACCCTCCCCCCGATCACCTGGCACCACGGCGCCGCTGAGGCCACGGGCCTACCCGCCGCCGCCTACGACCTGATCACCCTCCAGTTCGTCTGCCACGAGCTGCCCCAGAGCGCCACCCGCGCCGTGCTGGCCGAGGCCGCCCGCCTGCTGCGGCCGGGCGGGGTGATCGCCCTAGTGGATCAGGACCCCGATTCCGCCGTGATCCGTCGCCTGCCCGCCCCGATCGCCACCCTGCTCAAGAGCACCGAGCCCTACCTGGAGGATTACTTCCGGCTCGATCTGCCAGCCGCCCTGCAGGAGGCGGGCTTTCGCAACGTGCAGCGCAGCGCCGCCGATCCGCGGCACCGGGTGCTGGTGGCCAGCCGCTGAGCAGCGGAGCTGCCCGAAAACGACGAATCGCTGTGGCCAGGCCTGGTCGTTAGGTCGGGTTGGCCATCAGCTCTGCCGCATGGGCGGCTGCGGGGCCGCCGACGCCCTCCCACCCCGCCAGCACGATCTTCCCCAGGGTCCGGCCCCCCTCCAGCAGAGCGTGGGCCCGGGCCAGGTTCTCCGGGCTGATCGGCTCCAGGCGGGTCGCCGCGGTGCTTTGGATCTCCCCGGCCTCCACCAACTGCGCCAGCCGTTCCAGGATCTCCCCCTGCCGGCCCCGGTCCGGGGTGTGGAACTGGGGCCGGGTGAACATGAACTCCCAGTGGAAGCTCACGCTTTTGGCCTTGAGCAGGTTGAGATCCAGCGGCGCCCGGTTGCCCACGATCGCCACGATCGCCCCCTGGGGCCGGATCAGTTCGGCCATCACCGGCCAGTAGGCGTCGGTGTCGCTGAAGTTGGCGATTGTGTCCACCTCCGGCAGGCCTAGGGCCGCCAGCTGGGGGGCCAAGGGCTGGCTGTGGTCCACCACGTGGCTGGCGCCCAGCCGCTCGCACCAGGCCCGGCTTTCCGGCCTGGAGGCGGTGGCGATCACCACCAGGCCGGCCCGCCGCGCCAGCTGAATCGCCATCGAGCCCACCCCACCGGCGCCCCCGAGGATCAGCAAGCTGCGGCCCGCATCGGCTCCCTCGGGATCCAGCCCCAGCCGCTCGAACAGCGCCTCCCAGGCCGTGAGCCCGGTGAGGGGCAGGGCCGCCGCTTCTGCGGCGCTCAGGTTGGCGGGGCGGTGGCCGCAGATCGCCTCCTCCACCAGCACCCGCTCGGCATTGCAACCCGGCCGGCTGATATCGCCGGCGAACCAGACCCGATCGCCCGGGACGAAGCGCTCCACCGCATCCCCGGTGGCCTCCACCACCCCGGCGGCATCCCAGCCCAGCAGCCGCGGCGGGGCACCAGCCCCGGGGCCCGGCAGGCCGGAGCGCACCTTGGTGTCCACCGGATTCACCGCCACTGCCTCCACCCGCACCAGCAGGTCGTGGGGGCTGGGCACCGGATCGGGGAGGTCCACCACCGCGAAGGCCGCCGGATCCCTGCTGGGAAGGCCGCCGTAGGCCGCAATCGCTTTCATGGGTGGCCTGGGGTCGTTGCTCTCCATCGTCCCCGATGGATCGAGAACGCTATCTCCGGCTCGGGTGCGCTCGCCGCCCGCTTCTCACCAAGCCTTCGCCTGGCCGGAGGCCTGCTGCAGGGCCCGGATGCGGGTCTCGAGCGGCGGGTGGCTGGCGAACAGGCGCAGGAAGCCAGGCGGCTCGTTGATCTTGAGCGTCGCCAGGGTGGGTTCATCGCGGGGATCCTGCAGATTCTCCACCCCCCCCAGGCTCTGCAGGGCCCCCACCATGGCTCCGGGGCTGGTGAGCCGGGCGGCGCCCGCATCGGCGCGGAATTCGCGGTGCCTGGAGAACCAGGCGGTGATCAGCGAGCCGAGGATCCCCAGCAGGATCTCCAGGGGCCAGATCAGCAGCATCGTGGGCGGTGGCGCCATGCCGCGGCCGTCCTCCCGGTCGCCGCGGGGCAGCAGGAACAGCACCGCCCGCGAGAGGAACATCACGAAGGCGTTGATCACCCCCTGCAGCAGGGTCATGGTCACCATGTCGCCGTTGGCGACGTGGCTCATCTCATGGGCGAGCACCGCCTCCAGCTCCGCGGGCGGCATCCCCTTGAGGATGCCCGTGGACACCGCCACCAGGGCCCGGTTGGGGGAGGGTCCGGTGGCGAAGGCGTTCCATTCCGGTGAGCCGTAGATGCCCACTTCGGGCATCGGCAGTCCGGCCTTCTGGGCCAGGCCCGCCACCGTGCCGTGAAGCCAGCTTTCGGCTGATCCGCCGCCCTGGCCCACCAGCTGGATGCCCATCATCCGCTTGGCTGATTCGGCCGAAAACTGCAGCGCGATCCAGGCCCCCAGCACGCCCCACACGAAGCTGCCCACCAGCAGGGGCAGCAGCGGCAGGTCGGGGGGCAGCAGCCCGATGGCGGTGAGCAGGTTGAGGATCAGGGAGATCGTGAGCACCACCGCCAGGTTGGTGATCAGGAAGAGAAGGGTGCGCAGGGCCATCGCGGGTTAGGGGCTGGTTCGCAGGGGCAGCGGGGCGGCAATGCTCAGGGGAGCCCACCGGGTCCGCCAGGGGGGCCCGGTCGCCATACCGTCTGTGAGAAAGGTAGCGACTGTCACTGAGGTTGCCTCGTGTTATCAGCTGCTGCCACCGCGGCCATGGCCCACCTCCAGGCGCCGCGGGCAGGAGGGCGCCGTTTCGGATCCGCCACCCCGGCCAGCTCGGGCACCGGTCCCATCCCTGGCGCGCCGGCAGCGGCTGCGACAGCATTCACTCAGGACATCGCACATCGACGGCATGATCGGCGAGCCCGTGCTGCCCGTTCCGCTGCGCCGGTCGCTCGGCCCGGTTGTCTCGACGCCGCAGGCCATTGGTGCCACCCCGCCAGCACGGCCCCGGCTGGTGGCCCTCACCCCAGGCGTCCCTCCCGGCGGACTGGAAGCTGCTGTGATCGCACGGCTGCTGGAGGGAGATCCCCTGGGCGACTCCCTGCTCGACACGCTCGCCATCCTCACCGCTGAAGCCCTGCAAGCGGCGCCGAACGGTGCCGCAGGTTCCTCCGCCGCCGATGTGCGCGGCGTGGCCGCCCGCATCGCCACCGGCCTGGCCGTGACTTTGCTGGAATCCGACCTGGCCGAGCGCATCACGGCACGGCTGGCGGAGGAGGCACCCTTCGCCGAGGGCTGGCGCTCCTGCCCGGAGTAGGCCCCGGCACCCCAGCACTCGGCGGATCCAGTCCACTGGAGCACCGTCTCTACCCGCCCCAAGGTGCGCTGATGGGCCGTTCAGTCGGTGCCTTGCCGGCCTCGCTTGAGGTGACTGGCCCCGGCACCCGTAGCCTCAGCGGCATTGATTCCGGCCGCCCATGTCCGTGCTCAACCGCTGGTCCGATGCCGAGGCTGCTGCCGCCGTGGCCCACTACGGCGCCCAGGGCGTGGCCGAACCCCTGGCTCTGCGCACCTACTCCGCCCGCCTGCTGGGCGCCGACCCGGATCTGGTGCTGCACGGCGGCGGCAACACCTCGGTGAAGACCAGCGTGACCGGCCTGCTGGGCGAAACGATTCCTGTGCTGTGCGTGAAGGGTTCCGGCTGGGACCTCGGCACGATCGAGCCCCCCGGCCACCCGGCGGTCCGCTTGGAGCCCCTGCGCGCCCTGCGGGCTCTGAATTCCCTCAGCGATGAGGCGATGGTGGCGGCCCAGCGCAACAACCTGATCGATCCGGCCGCCCCCAATCCTTCGGTGGAGGCGCTCCTGCACGCCTTCCTGCCCCACACCTTCGTGGATCACACCCATTCATCGGCACTGCTGGCCCTGGCCGACCAGCCCGATGCGGCCGCGGTCTGCCGCCAGGTGTTTGGCGAGCGGGTGGTGCTGGTGCCCTATGTGATGCCCGGCTTCGCCCTGGCCCAATCCTGCGCCAATCTCTACGAGGCGGCCGCCGAGCGGGCCGCCGCCAGCGGCGTGGAGCTCGAGGGCATGGTGCTGCTCAAGCACGGCCTCTTCTCCTTCGGATCCACGGCGAAGCAGAGCTACGAGCGAATGATCGAGCTGGTGCGGCTGGCCGAGCAGCACCTGGCCACGGGGAATCGCCTCAGCCAGCCGGCGGCGGTGCCGGAGCGCCCGGCCCCTGCGGCGGCGCTGCTGCCGCGCCTGCGCGGTGCCCTGGGCCGGGCCGCCACGGCCGCCGGCTGCCGCTCCCACTGGCTCCTGGATCTGCGGACCACCCCGTTAGCCCGCGCCGTGGTCGACGACGCTCGCCTGGCCGACTGGGCCCGCCGCGGTGTGGCCACGCCAGATCACGTGATCCGCACCAAGGCCCATCCCCTGGTGCTCCCCGTCGCCCCCGCCGCGGGCGACGCGGCCGCCCTGGAGGCCTGGAGCGCCGCCCTGGCGCCGGCCCTGGAGTCTTACGCCGCCCACTATCAAGCCAGCTTCGAGCGCCAGAACGGCCGGGTGGGGGGCACGAAGAAGCCCCTCGATCCCCTGCCGCGGGTGGTGGCGATCCCTGGATTGGGCCTGGTGGGAATTGGCAAATCGGCCGCCGATGCGGCGGTCACCGCCGACATCGCCGAAACCTGGGCCACCACCTTGCTGGCCGCCGAGAGCATCGGCCGCTTTGAGCCCGTGGGGGAGAACGACACCTTCGACATGGAGTACTGGAGCCTGGAGCAGGCCAAGCTCGGCAAGGCCGCCGAGAAGCCCCTGGCCCGCACGGTGGTGGTGGTCACCGGCGGGGCCGGCGCGATCGGCGCGGCCACGGCGCGCGCCTTCGCCGCCCAGGGTGCCGATCTGGCCGTGCTCGACCTCGATGGCGAGGCGGCGGCGGCCGTGGCCCAGCACGTGGCCCAGGCCGCCCTGGCCCTGTTCCGCCTCCAGGACACCCTCCCCAGCCCCGCGGGTGCCGGCGAGGGAGTCAGCAGCCGTCTCGGCGGCCAGCTGCTCTTCAATGTGAGCAAGCAGGCCCTCAACCCGGGCCCCGGCTTCGGCGCCTACGGCACCAGCAAGGCCGCCCTGCTGGCCTTGGTGCGTCAATACGCCCTGGAGGAGGGCGGCGCCGGCATCCGGGTGAATGCGATCAATGCCGATCGGATCCGCTCCGGCCTCCTCACCGACACCATGATCCGCGAGCGCTCCGCCGCCCGGGGCCTCTCCGAAGCCGACTCCGCGCCAGGGTGAGGGCCAAGCCGATCCAGAGCAGCACGAGCACCAGGCAGAGTCCGCTCCAGAGCGGCAAGCCCAGCCGGGTCACCGCCAGGGGGGCCACCACGGTGATCACCCCCCCGGCGATCAGGGGCTGGAGCAGCAGCTGCTTGATCGAGAAGGCCGGCAGGGCATCGGCCTGGTCGCCGGGGTCGGCCATGCGCAGCAGTAGCAGTCCGCTGGCTGCCACGCCGGTGGCCTGGCCAAATTCCAGGATGGCTCGCTCAAACCAGGGGGTGGGCAGGATCCGCGGGCCCAGCAGCAGCACCACCGCCAGGTTCCACGCCAGGCCCGCCACGGCTAGGGCGGTGAGGGGAATCCAGTCCTGGGCGAGCAGCGAGAGGTCGAGGCAGGCGGTGGCGGCGGTGATCAGCAGATCGGCGGCGAGGGTTGCCACCAGCCCCTGGATCGCTCTTGAGGCCACCGAGGCGTTGCCGCTGCGCTCCAGCACCAGCCGCACCAGCAGCGAGCCGATGATCGCCAGGGGAAACACAGGTAAGGCCTCGATCACGGCGGCAAAGCCTCCGCCCAGTGCATGGGCCACCCAGCGCAACCCCTCCAGGGCCAGACAGCCGATCCCCACCGCGATCCCGGCCAGCGCCAGGTTCACGGCCCAGGCAGCGAGGCTGTGGCTCAGGATGCCGGTTCCGGTGCCTTTGATGTTTGGGGATTCAGGACGGTCGGAGGGGGCAGGCAAGGAGCCGGCCGGTTCCGCCGGCGATCCAGAGGGAGCGGTGATCCCGGCCGCGTTCAGGGCCGCCGCCGCCGTCGGGGCCTCCGTCGGGGCCGCTGGCGCCATCAAGGTTGCCTCCGGCAGTGGGGCCGCGAAGGCCGCGTCCATGGCGGCGGCGGGCCCGCCCTTGGTTGCCACCACCGGCGGTACGGGCGCCACCACCTGCAGCCAGCCGACACGACGGGCCACCACCACCACGATGCCGCCCACCAGCGTGGAGCTGAGCAGTCCCACCGTGGCCATGGCCAGGCCCAGCGCTTCGCCACCCGGAAAGCCGAGCCGTGCGTAGGTGGGTCCCATGGCGGCGGCGGACCCGTGGCCCCCTTCGTAGGAGACCTCGATCAGGCAGGCCATCAGCGGATGCACCCCCGCCAGGCGGCCCTGCAGGGTCATCACCACCAGGGCCGCCACGAGGTACTGGCCGAAGGCGAGGGTGAGGGCGAGCAGCACCTGGGCGGAGAGGGGTCGCCAGAGCCCCCCCGGCCGGGGCAGGGGTTTCCCCACCAGCAGGGTGCCGAACACCAGGGTGAGCAGGATCAGCGGCAGCTCCTGCCACACCGCCAGCACCCCCGGGGGAATCAGGGGCAGGGGCCCGAAGGGGGCCAGGAGCAGGCCGATCACCCCGGCCAGCAGGGCTTCCGGCACGCCCCACTTGCGGCTGCCCAGGATCCTCCCCAGGCCGGTGCCCAGGGCCAGCACCAGGGCCAGCACCGCCAGGGCCAGGCCCCAGCTGGCCGCCGGCGCCAGGGCTGCGGTGGCCGCAGGGCTGAGGGAAAGGAGCAAGGCTGGCGCGGTCACACCCTGAATCCTGCACCCCCGCGGGGGCCGGCCCCGTGCCCTTCGCTGCCGTCAGGGCAGATCGAGATGGCGGCGGAAGAAGGCCTCGGTGGCCTCCAGCACCCGTTGCTGCACGGCCCGGTCGCGGAAGCCATGGCCCTCGCCGGGGAAGAGATGCACCTCCACCGGGATCCCCCGTTCCCCCAGGGCCAGGGCCATGCGCTCCGTCTGATCCGGTGGCACCACCGCATCCTCCAGGCCCTGGAAGAAGATCACCGGCACCCTGATGCGGTCGGCGTGCAGCAGGGGGGAGCGCTCCCGGTAGGTGGCCGCCGCCTCCGGCCACGGACCCACCAGCCCATCAAGGTAGCGCGCCTCGAAGCGGTGGGTATGGCGCACCATTCCTTCCAGGTCGGCCACGGCGTAGCGGCAGGCGCCGGCCCGGAACACCGCACCGCCGCAGAGGGCCGCCAGCACGGTGAAACCGGCGGCGCTGCCCCCCTCGATCGCGATCCGCCGCGGATCGGCCCGCTCTGCCGCCACCAGTGCCGCCGCCGCCGCCGCGCAGTCGGCCCCATCCACCACACCCCACTGCCCATCGACCCGTTCGCGGTAGGCGCGGCCGAAGCCCGTGGAGCCGCCGTAGTTCACATCCACCACCCCCCAGCCGCGGCTGGTCCAGAACTGGATGGCCAGGTTCAGCCCCGTGCGGGCCATCCCGGTGGGTCCGCTGTGGCCCCTCACCAGCAGGGGGGCGCCGGGGTGGCTGCCGCCGCGGGGGGGGTAGTACCAGGCTTGAGTAGGCCGGCCGCCATGGCCCTCGAACCAGAGGGGCTCTGGGAGGCTGATGGCCGCCGCCGCCAGGGGGCTGGCGGCGGCGGGGGTATGGCGCCAGCGGCCGCTGGCGGTGTCGAGCTCCAGCAGGCCGGCTGGATCGGAGGGGGAAGCGGCGATGGCCACCAGGCGGCCCCGCTCGGCCACCACGGCGGCCAGATCATCGAAGCGCAGGTCGTAGGGATGCCAGCGGAAAGCCCCGCCCTCCGCCGCCACCAGCCGGCCCAGGCGCCAGCGGCCCTCGAAGCAGGCGGCCGCCACCAGCGCCTCGCCATCCCAGGCGGTGGTGGCCATGCCATACACCCACTGGGGCATGCCGAATTCGGCCTGCAGCGGCAGCAGAGGCCTCCAGGCGGGCTCCTCGCCGGCGCCCAGGGCCTCGGCGGCCTCAAGCCGCTCGAGGTTCCACCAGCCGCTGCGATCGCAACTCACCACCAGATCGGCCGGTTGGCCCTCCCGGGGAATCCAGAGGGGCTGGAACACCGAAACGGCCGGACCCTCCCCAGCCATGGTTCCGGCGATCGGCCGGCAGTCTGCGAGGGAGCCCTCCGGCGTCAGCCGCCCCAGCCAGAGCTGGCTTCGCTCCCAGGGCATCGAGGGCCGCTGCCACTCGATCCAGGCCAGATGGCTGCCGGAGGGGCTGAGCACGGCGTAGCCACAGAAATCGGCGGGCTGTCGCAGCAACTGCGGCTCGCCGCCCGCCAGGGGCACGCTCACCAGGGCCTCCTGTTCGCCGGTTTCGAGCACGCCGATCCAAAGGCCGCGGGCCGGGTCGATCAGGCCATCGGCGAAACGGCGCTCCGGATCGGGCTCGGTGAGCCGACGGGGCTCAGCAGCGGCCATCGTCTGCGGGCTGGCCGTGGGGGCTGCGGCGACGCCGGCCTCCAGCGGCGGCAGATCCAGACGCCAGAGGCAGCGGTCGCCGTCATCGACCCACACCACCACCGTGGCCCCGACATGGGCTCCTGAGGGGCCCGATGCCGCGGAGCCTGCCGTGACCTCCGACGGACCAGCCACGGGACCAACCGCTTTGTTGCCACTGGAGAGATCCTCACCGCTTCCTGGCTGAGGGCCAGTCCATGGCAAGCCAACACCCGGCGCGCCATTCCCCGGCGTGCCGACCGGTGCGGCATCGAGGGGCTCCCAGGCACCGGCTTCCGAGCGACCGGCTTCGATGGCTTCGAGTGGCGCTGCCGTTTCGGCTGGCCAGCCTCCCACCGCATAGGCGCCGCCGCCATAGGCATGGATGCGGCTGCGCACATCGGCGCCGGCGGGGGTGATCTCATGCCCGGGCGGCGCGCTGGCGGTGGGGCTGGCGGGGAGTTCCACCGGCCCGGCTGGTCGCATCAGCAGGCGGGTTCGGCCGCCATCCTCCGGCCGTCGCTCCAGCCAGAACAGCCTTCCCCCCTGCAGCCGCGGCTCGGACCAGAGCGGGAGGGCCCCCACCACCTGCGACGCCGCTAACGGGCCATGCCCCACCACCGAATGCTCCTGCCCATGGCTTCTACAATCTCTAGCAACGTTTCAGGAACCGCCCGTTGGCGCGCAGCTTCGCCCAGATGGCCCGGTCGGCCGAGCAGGGCAACCGCACGGTGCACGTGCCCAAGGAGCCCCTGGCCGAATCGCCCCTGCCGATTCACACCCTCGGCTCCCGCGAGCTGCGCACCCCCGCCAAGCGGATCAGCAAGGTGGATGAGCCGTTGCGCGATCTCGTCCGCGACATGCTGCGCAGCATGTACACCGCCCGGGGGATCGGTTTGGCCGCACCCCAGGTCGGCGTGCATAAGCAGTTGTTGGTGATCGACCTCGATCTCGAAGAGGCGGCCACGCCGCCGCTGGTGCTGATCAATCCGGAGATCACCGCCGCCAGTGCCTCCTTGAACACCTACGAGGAGGGCTGCCTGAGCATTCCCAAGGTGTATCTGGAGGTGGTGCGTCCCTCCACGGTGGAGGTGAGCTTTCGCGACGACCAAGGCCGGCCGCGGCGGATCAAGGCTGATGGCCTGCTGGCCCGCTGCATCCAGCACGAACTGGATCATCTCAACGGCGTGCTGTTCGTCGATCGCGTCACCGACGAGCTGAGCCTCAATGAGGAGCTGCGGCAGCACGGCTTCGAGCGCCGCCACGTCGAGTCGATCCGCTGACATGCCGATGAAACCCCTGGCGGGCCTCTTCCTTGCCCTGGCCTGCGTGCTCGGAATCGCGGCCACGGGCTCGGTGTTCGAGTTGGCCTATGGCGATCCCGATCTTGGTGTTACCACCACCCGCTTGATCCTGGGGGCTTGCCTGCCCGGCACCTTGGTGGCTCTGGTGCTGGCAATCCGCATCAACCGGCCGGCCTGAGGGCCGCGAGGGCTGTCACTGCGCAGCGGTCGATGCCGTAGCAGCGCTGTGGTTGAAGCAGGACCCGAACAGGAGCCCGTTTCGATCACGATCCCGCGGCCGGACAGCGCTCGATCCGTTCCGATGGGCCCTGCTCCAGTTCGCGCAACTCCACAGGCGGAGCTTGTCGAGCCTCCCCGGCCGGCCGCAGGAGGGGCCACCCCAACGCTGGGGCTGCAGGGCCCCTGCATACGATTCGTCCCTGCCGCCATCCGCCGTGAGGTTCCCCGTGCGTCTTCCCTTCCCCCTCCGGATCGCTCCCCCTGCGCAACGGGCCGCGGCGGTTGCCGTGTTCAGCTGCCTGGTCGGTGGGGCGATTGGACCCGCAACCCTGCCCGCGCGGGCCCAGTCCTCGGAGCCCTCCGCCTTCGCCACGCCGGCGCCTTCGCTGTTCGGCATGGCAGAACTCGATCCCCAGAAGTTTCTGGTGGTGGCGGCGCCGATCGGCAGCAGCAGCCGCTCCCAGCTGAATATCTATGAACAGGTGAATGGCCGGCGCCCCTGCTTCGCGGTGGCCACCGGCCGCCCGGCGGTGGTGAATCCCCTGCTCAGCAGCTTTGATTTCAGCGGCATCTGCGGCCGCTACATCGATGCCAACGGTTACTCGGTGCGGGTCGGCAACATCGATCTGGCCACGGTGTATCGCCTGAGCGTCGTGAATCAAGACAGCGACATTCTGCTGATGGCCCTGCCCACCCGTCCCGGGGCGGGTCCGGAGATGGTGGTGGGCCGCACCCTCGGCAGTGGCACCGGCTTCCTGAAGCTCGAGCTCGAACCCGGCTGGAGGTTGGCGCGCCGCACGTTCCGCGGCCGTTCCCTGGGCCATGTGTACCTCTACCGCGACAGCTGGCCGGCGCTCTCCGCCAGCAGTGCTCCTGGCCTGGGCTCCGAGGCGGCGCCCGCCGCTGTTCGCTCCAACCCCTCGCTGACCCCATCGGCTCCCCCCTCACCACCGCCAGGGGTGCGATGAGGGTCGGTTGCTAAGATTGAAGGCTGTGTGCGTCTCCGCAGCATTTCATGACCCAGGTCACCGTCGGCGAAAACGAAGGGATCGAATCCGCCCTGCGTCGCTTCAAGCGACAGGTGTCCAAGGCCGGCATCTTTGCCGATCTGAAGCGGCTGCGGCACCACGAGACGCCCACCGAGAAGTACAAACGCAAGGCCCAGCAGCGCCGCCGCCGCCGCTGAGGGAGCGGCCCACTTCGGCTCCGTCCCTCAGCCCTGGCTGGGGTGGCCTGTTCATCACGGATGGCTAAGGATTTATGGGCCATTCGTTGTTGTGACGTTTTTTTGTGCTCCCTGGTGAGCTCCGGAAGCGTTTTGCCCATCGGAATGCGCCCCACTCAGCCGGTCTGACCCAGGCGAGACTCTCCCAAGAGCTCCGAGAGCTTGACGGCACCCCCACTGTGCAGATCCGCGCCAGCGGTCGCTGCCGGTGGATAAGTCGCTGGGCTGCCACCCGCATGCGTGCTGCAGAACTGGTGGACCTACCGGTTCGCTGACGGATCCGCTGGATCCAGGCCTGAGAGCCTCGCCTGCTGCCCCTGGCTTCGCTCTCCTCCCCTTCCGGCCCCCCGACCCGGTTCGCCCTGTGGCTGGCCGTGGCGATGAATCACGCCTTCGGCAATCCCCGCGAGGAAGCGGCCCATCTCCCCCCCCCTGGTGGATGTGCAGCCCTACCGCGACCGGCTGCGGCTCCGCTCCCGCTGACCTCGGAATCCGCACCCATCCCCAGGCCATCGAAGCTGCGGTAGGTGAGGGCCTCGGCCACCGCCGCCGGCCCCACCCGCTCCTGCTGCTCCAGATCGCTGATCGTGCGGGCCACCCGCAACAGCCGTGCGCCCGATCGCGCTGAAAGATGCCGTTGGCGGATGGCCTGCTCCCAGAGGGCCAGGGCCGCGGTATCGAGCCGAAGTGCCTGGGCCAGGGATGCCGCCGGCAGTTCCGCGTTGCCGCAGCCGCCGGGGTTGCGGGCCGCGGAGCGTTGCCTTGCCACCAGAACCCGCTCGGCCACTGTGCGGCTCCCCTCGGGAGCCCCAGGAGCCTTGCCCTCCATCTCCGTTGGTTCGCTGTCCTGCCGATAGGCCCCCGCCAGATCGTGGGGGTCGCAGCGGCGCATCACCACCTGCAGATCGATGCGGTCGAGCAACGGCCCGGAGAGCCGGCCCCAGTAGCGCCGCCGTTCCGCTTCGCCGCAGCGGCAGGGGCGCTCCGGGTCGCCCCACCAGCCGCAGGGGCAGGGATTGGTGGCTCCCACCAAAGTGATGCGGCAGGGGAAGCGGCAGCGCTGACGGGTACGGCTGATCCACACCTCTCCCTCCTCAAGGGGCTGGCGCAGCTGATCGAGCACGGCGCGGCGGAACTCGGCCAGCTCATCGAGGAACAGCACGCCGTTATGGGCCAGGCTCAGCTCCCCCGGTCGCGGCAGCGTGCCGCCGCCAATCAGGGCCGCGGCCGAGCAGCTGTGGTGGGGGCTGCGGAAGGGACGCCTGCGGATCAGGCCAGCACCCTCCGGCAACAGCCCCGCCACGGAGTGCAGCTGGGTGAGTTCCAGGGCCTCCCGGTGCTCCAGGGGCGGCAGCAGGGACAGCAGCCGGCGGGCCAGCATCGTCTTGCCGGTGCCTGGGGGGCCGACCAGCAGCAGGTGATGGTCGCCGGCGGCGGCGATCTCCAAAGCCCGCCGGCCGTGCTGCTGCCCCCGCACCTCGGCGAGATCGAGGCTCTCGCAGCTCAAGCCAGCAGCCAGGGCCCTGCCGCAGGGCTGGGGCGGAGGTGGCGCGGCCAGCAGGGGGTCAGCCAGCACCGCCATGGCTTCCTTCAGGGTGCCAGCCGCCCACACCGCCAGGCCCTCCACCAGGCGGGCCTCGGCCGCATTGGCGCTGGACACCAACAGGGCCCGCACCCCCTGGCTCCGGGCCGCCAGGGCGAGCGCCAGCACCCCCCGCACCGGTCTGAGGCTGCCGTCGAGGCCCAGTTCAGCGGCGCTCCAGACGCCCTCCAGCTGCTCCAGGGGGAGCTGGCCGCT
>JAPLIE010000107.1 GCA_026389265.1 Cyanobacteriota bacterium
TGAAAATCAAGGACCAGCGCCATTTCGGCTTCACCGAGGAGCCCCTTGAGCTCTTCGACGATCTGTTGCTTGCTCTCCAGCGTGCGGCCCATGGGATGAGGAACGGATCGAGGGGAACAAGCCGGGTACGCGGCCCCAGGATCGCCGAATCCCCTGGAGGGAGACTCCGCCATCCATCCCCTGCGCCAAACAGCTGAGGGGACCATCGAGGCCGCTGGCCTGTTCCGCTCTCCGTAGGGACAACCCCCAGGAATCGCAAAGTCAGGTCACGGGTTTGCCGTGAATGCGTGCACCTCGGCAGGACTTACGAACGAGTGACCCCGGCGAACCCGGGCCTTCCTTCACCTGCTGTCTTGGGTCAGGGCGCGTGCCCTTCTGGCCGAAGCCAGCTCAACAACCTAAACCATCGGCCGCAACCTTTCAAACCAGAGGCTGTAACCATCGGGCCCGAGATGCAGGCCATCCACCCCCACGGAACGGCGCAGACCGGCGCCATCGGCCAGCAAGGGAGTGAGATCGAGGAAGTCTGCGGCGGGCACGGCGCCACGGAGCCGGCGGTTGAGCTCCCGCACAGGGGCGAGGCAGCGGGGGCCCCAAACGGGCGGCTTCACAGGGCAGGGTGGCCACCACCACCACCCGAGACGCCCCGCGGGCCAGGAGTTCCCGCCGGATCCTCAGGATGCGGTCGGCCACCGGAGCAGGGGCTTCGCCCTGCAGCAGGTCGTTGATGCCCGCCATCAGCACCACGGTGGCCCCGCCCAGGCCGGGTAGGGCATCCAGGCGCCCGAGCAGATCCACCGTGGTGTTGCCGGGGATGCCGGCATTGAGCACGGCGCGACCAGGAAACGCCTCACTCCAGGGCCCGGCGGCGGTGATCGAATCCCCCAGGGCGATCAGGGGGGATGCGGGCGACCCAAGCTTGCCGGCCGGAGGAGCGGCAGAGCTCCGATCGAAACCGGCCAGGGGCCGCCCGGGGGAAAGGGGATGACAGGCCGGCAGAAGCAGCCCAATCCCGGCCCAAACGATCAACACAAAAAAACCAGCCACCTCAGCCTTCCTGCTTGATGTCCTGCAGGGCGGAGAAGTCCACCGGCACCGAGGGGCCCATGGTGGAGGTGAGGTAGAGGCTGCGCCAGTAGCGGCCCTTGGCACCGCTGGGCTTGTTGCGGTCGATGGTTTCCTGCAGGGCCTTGAGGTTGTCGAGCAGCTTGGCTGGCTCAAAACTCGCCTTGCCGAAGCGTACGTGCACGATGCCGGCGCGGTCGGCGCGGAACTCGAGTTTGCCGGCCTTGAACTCAGCGATGGCGCCGGCGAGGTCGGTGGTCACGGTGCCGGCCTTGGGGTTGGGCATCAGGCCGCGGGGACCGAGGACCCGGCCCAACTTGGCCACCTTGGGCATCATGTCGGGGGTGGCGATCAGCAGGTCGAAGTCCATGGCGCCACCGGCGATGGAGTCCACCAGCTCATCGTCGCCGGCCAGATCGGCGCCGGCGGCCTTGGCCTCGGCCACCTTCTCGCCCCGGGCGATCACGGCGATGCGGATGGTCTGGCCGGTGCCGTGGGGCAGGGCCACGGTGGTGCGCAGCTGCTGGTCGGTGTACTTGGGATCGATGCCCAGACGCACGTGGGCTTCGACCGTTTCATCGAACTTGGCGGTGGCGTTGGCCTTCACCAGTTCGATCGCTTCGAGCGGGGCGTAGGTGCGGTCTTCGACCTTGGCGGCGGCGACGGCAAAACGCTTGGAGATTTTTGTCATGGCGGGAATGGGGTGCGAGCGACCGGTGTGGTCTCCCCCGGGGGGTCAATGGAAGTGGGACAGGAATCGGGGTCAGACCGTCAGGCGGCCCGACTCCGGGGAGCGTCAGTCGTTGATGGTGACGCCCATGTTGCGGGCTGTGCCGGCGATGATGCGCACGGCTGACTCAACGCTGGTGCAGTTGAGGTCGGGCAGCTTGGTCTTGGCGATCTCCTCAAGCTGGGCGCGGCTGATGGCGCCGACGCTGCCCTTGGACGAGGTGGCGGCACCCTTTTCGATGCCGGCCGCCTTGGAGATGAGCACCGAAGCGGGCGGGGTCTTGGTGATGAAGGTGAAGCTGCGGTCTTCAAAGACCGAAATCTCCACCGGAATCACATAGCCGGCCTTCTCTTGAGTGCGGGCGTTGTACTCCTTGCAGAACGCCATGATGTTGACGCCATGCTGACCGAGGGCGGGGCCCACGGGCGGAGCTGGGTTGGCTTTGCCGGCATTGAGGGCCAGCTTGATCACGGCTACGACTTTCTTGGCCATCGGCTGGGCTGGGGTTGGGTCTCCTAGGCGAGACGGGGGAACGGGGCCCCCGGTGGGAACGGGGAAGGGTCTGCGGATAACCGGAGCCCGAAGGGTCCGGCTGGGTGGTGCTCGCCCATGGTGGGTAAGCACCGGGGCCGTCCTCCGCAGGGAGACGGCCGGGGGCGATC